>NZ_JBVVQX010000009.1:216616-289364 GCF_055811675.1 Mesorhizobium sp. WSM4808 | reverse complement strand
CCGGTCCTCCCGGCGGACAAGAAAACTGTCACCCATCTAATCAGTCCATTCTGTTACCTATCTATCCGGTTCGGACACCGGCCCATCTCTCCCCGTCACTATACGGGGAGAAGATGCCGGCAGGACAATGAGGGGCAGCACTGACTTTGGCGATTGGCGTTCTCCGCTGCAAGTCGGACTTGTCGTTGGCCTAAAGCGATTGCCCTTGCCAACCGTCGCCTCCCCTTGCGTCTGTCTCGCTTTGATGGCTGACTGTCGCGACGCGGGCCGCATTGGGGGATGGGGATGGCGACGGCAAAGCACGTGATGAAGCGCATATTGATGATGTTGGCCGGCTACTTCGTGTCGGTGCTGGTCGGCCTGATCGCCATCGCGGTGATCTATGGCGTGCTCAGTTCCTTGCCCAACGCGCCCAGCTATTTCGACGCCATGGGCGTTTCGCCGATCGCGGTGCTGCTGGTGCCGCCGCTCGGCATGTTCGTCTATTTCCTGACCATCGTGGTGACCGCGCTGCAGACGCTGATCTTCGCGCTGATCGCCGAGTTCTTCTCGCTGCGCAATGTCCTGCTGCACATGGTTTTCGGCGCCGGCGCCGCGGTCGGCGGCTTCGCCTTGATCTGGCCGAGCGCGCCGGAGGATATGGACCCGGAGCGTTGGGTCGACATCGGCATCATTGCCGCTGCCGGCCTTGTCGCCGGCTTGCTCTACTGGCTGATCGCCGGGCGCGACGCCGGCTTCCGGCGGCCACTGTTCGAGCGCTACTAGCTTGCAGACTCATAATCGCGGAGCCACGCCGATCGGCTCATGCGGAGCCTTGAAACAGATTCCGCCGCAATATGAAGGCAGTAGAAAAACGACCTCAAATCGGTCGCTTCTTGCTGCGCCCGAGAGCAGGCATGGCTCGTCATCGTCATGGCGCTGCTGTTCCGAGCGCAGCGGCCAGTACGTCGGCCAGGCCGCGTCCGGCGCTGCCGTCCTCATCAAGGCGCGGATTGTAGATGGTGATCTCGAGGCCGACTGCCTTGCCGCTCGCCAAGGCAAGCCGGAGCGCGGCCGTTAACTCGTCCCACGACAACCCGCCTGGCACGCGAAAATCGACAGCCGGCATGATGACATCGTCGAGACAGTCGGCGTCGAGATGGATGAAGAAGCCGTCCAATTCCGCTCTCGTCAGGTGATCGACCGCTTCGCGTGCGGCGGCCTCGATGCCCGTCGCGCGCACAGTGGGAAGGTCAAGCACCTTGAGCTCCTCGGGGAGCGGCTGGCTTCCGTACTCCTCCTGATCCTTGTGATCGCGATACGCGAAGGCGACAGCGTCTTCAGGGCGGACCAGAGGACCGCGACCTTCGATGTCGGTCAGGAGCGACGGACCGTAGCCGGTGACGAAGGCGAGGTCCATCGAGGCACCCTCACCATTGGGTTCCGCCTCTGGCTGGAAGAAATCGGCGTTGCCGTCAATGAAGAGCAAGCCGTAGCGGCCGCGCCGTCGAAACGCGAGCGCCGAGCCCAGCACGATCGTGCAATCGCCGCCCAGCACCACTGGAAACCCGCCGGCGTCAAGCACCGCTTCCACGGCGTCGGCGAGCTTGGGCGACCACTGCGCAATTGCCCTGGCGTTCAGGGTGCCTGTCTCGGAATCGGGCGTCGGGTCCTTCGGAGGCACAGCCAGCCGCCCGGCGCGGCGCGCCTGGATGCGCTCCGCAAGGCCAAGGTCCAGGAGCCGGCCAGGCAAGCGCTCCACACCGTCGGTCGCCAGGCCCAGCGTGGAGGGGGCTTCGAGAATCGCATAATGGCTCGACACAGGCGCCTCCGCTTCGAGCGCTCAACATCGTTCGTCCCTGCCGAAACACAGTTGCGTTTTGAGCTTGTTCGATAACGATAGCCGCCGCTCCTCGTTCCCTCTCGGCCGCCTTTCCGCTTTCGGTCATGCCGTATTTATGAGTTAACGGCCTACCGAAAGCCCTGGATCAACTCGAAGGCGAGCGAACCGCCTCCGTGGCGTCCAGAGCCTGCTTCAGGCGCGAGTCGCGGTCGTAGACGTCGCCGAAATATTCGACCTTGCCGGACAGATCAGGCCAGGCGGTGAAATAGGCGACATAGACCGGGATCGTGCGTGTCACATTCTCGGTCGAGTGGCCGTGCTTCAGCTTCTCGGCGATATAGTCCACGGAGGTGCCAAGCACCGCCGCCGCCATGCCGCGCGGGTCCTGCAGCCGCACGCAGCCATGGCTGAGCGCGCGCATATCTCGCTGGAAGAATGATTTCTGCGGCGTGTCGTGCATGTAGATCGCGTGCTTGTTGGGGAACAGGATCTTCAACTCGCCCAGCGCGTTGGCCTCGCTCGGCTGCTGGCGCACGCTGTAGGGGATGTTCGCGCCATAGGCGCCCCAGTTGACCGCCGACGAAGGAATGCGCTTGCCGCGCGAATCCGTCACCTCGTAGCCGGCCCGGTCGAGATAGCCCGGATCGTTGCGCAATCTCGGCAGCATCTCGTTGACGATGATCGATTGCGGCACGCCCCAATAGGGATGGAAATCGACCTGCTTGATCTGGTCGTAGAAGAAGGAGGTCTGGTTGGTGGTCCGGCCAACGACGACACGCGTCTTGAGCTTTTCCTCGCCATTGTCGATGTAGCTTGCGGTGAAGGCCGGCTGGTTGATGAAGACGCGCGGGCTGCCAAGATCGGAGGGCAGCCAGCGCAGTTCCTCGAGCGCCACTTCCACCTTCAGCAGCTTGTCGGCCTTGGATGTTCCCGCCAGCGTCGCGACGGTGCGCGGGCCGATGACGCCGTCGCCCTTCATGCCTGCCTTTTGCTGCACGGCCTTGATGACCGGGACCAGTTCCGGATCATAGACTTCGCTGGTGGCCAGCCTGGACAGGATCTCGCCATAGGCGCCGCCCATCTCGTCATCGAGATTGCGCGCGATCAAGGTCAGCAGCTTCGGCAGTTCGGGGCTGGTTTCGCCCGGCTTCAGCAACAGTTTGGGGTCGACGACGATTTCGTTTTCCGCACTGGCCTGCAGAGATTCGAGTTCGACGCGCAGCGCCTGGTATTCCGCACTCTGCGGATGCCGCGATTCGAGATAGGTGCGCACTTGCTGGGTATGCGCCAGCGTCCTCAGCACGCCTTGCAAGTCGAGCGGCTTGGCCGGGAAATCATAGTAGCCGGTCATGCGGTTGGGATCGACGCGGCCGTTCTGGGCGTCATGGGCATAGCGCAGCACACGCGCGGAAAGCGCCATCTCGAAACGGACGAGTTCTTTCAGTTGCGCATTGGCGTCAGTCGTCGATGCGCCGGCAGCGGGCACTTCGACCGTATAGTCGGCGGGCGTGAGACCATAGCTTGAAGCCTCGCCAAGCACCCGAACCGCATCCTGCGCACGGCTGTTGAGGCTGGTTCCGCTTATCCAGATGAAATCCGGATTGGCCGAGTAATACGCGATCAGCGCCTTGGCGATGTCGGGCTCGGCTAAGAGTTCGTAGTCAGCCAAGCTGGCAACCGCTTCACGAAACGCAGCGCCCGTTGCCGACGGCACGAAAGCCGCATCCTGTGGCGTCGCCGGCTCTGGCGTCGGGGCCAGCGCCGAGAAGTCGACGCGAACCAGCCGGTCCGCCTTGTAGGTGTAATAGGATGGGCTGCTGATTCTCGCGCCGCCACCGCCACCGCTGGCCGGAGCCTTCGGCTTTGGTTTGTGCTTCGGTGGCGGGGGCGGAAACTCGCCTTTCGGCGCATGCTTTACGCCGCCGCCGAAAAGCATGTCGAACAGCCCCTGCGCGCCTGCCTGGGGTACACCGAAAGCCAGCGTTGCCGCGATCGCCACCAGCGGCATCACGGTTGCTTTGTTTCCGAGGAATTTCATGAATCACCCGCTCCGGCCGCAACCGGTTCCCGTTCCGCACGCTAGATCGTCCCGCTCACCGCATGGCGGATGTAAGGCGCGACTATACTGATTCATACCGATTTCGTTAAGCTTTCATAAATTTTGGAAAGCCTGTTGCAGAACGGTTTCACAAGATCGTGACGGCTGGAGCGGAGGGTTGTTCCGCCCCAGCCGGAAATCTCTCGGGATCAGGCGTTGGCGCCGCCATCGATGGTCAGGGCAGCGCCGGTGACGAAGCGGCCTTCAGGGCCTGCAAGCCAGGCGACCATACCGGCAATGTCATCGGCCTTGCCGAAACGCGGTGTTGCCATTTTCCGGCGCTGATGCTCGGCATGCGGGCCGTCGGCCGGGTTCATGTCGGTGTCGGTCGAACCGGGATGGACGACGTTGGCGGTGATGCCGCGCGGGCCGAGGTCACGCGCCAGCGCCTTGGTCAGGCCGACCAGCGCCGCCTTGCTGGCCGAATAGGCCGTGAGGCTGCCGTCGGTCGCCCTCTCGGCAAGGTTGCTGCCGATCGAGATGATGCTGCCGCCCTCACCCATATGCACGGCCGCCGCCTTCGAGGCGATGAATGGAGCCCGGAGATTGATCTCCATGGTCTCGTCGAAATCTGCGAGCGACAGCGTGTCGATGGGGGCGGCCCGCCAGATGCCGGCGCTGTTGACCAGGATGTCGAGCCGGCCGAAGGCGGTCACTGCGTCATCGACGGCCTTGTCTATGGCCACCGCATCGCGGCTGTCGGCCTTGATCGCGATGGCGCGGCCGCCCTTGGCCTCGATTTCGGCGACAACCGAGCGGGCCTGCTCCTCGCCATGCACATAAGTCAGCGCGACACTGGCGCCGTCGGCCGCGAGCCGTCGCGCAATCGCCGCACCGATGCCGCGACTGCCGCCGGTGACGAGCGCGGCCTTGCCGCCCAGTTGGTTGGATGACATCGATTTCTCCTTTTGTAACGATCGATACATAAATACCTGTCAGCCTTGCCCGTCGGCGTCAACTTAATTATGTATCGATCAACACAGAAAAGAGCATCATGTCGGAACGAGGCCGCCCCCGCACTTTCGATCGAACCGCAGCCCTGCGCCGCGCGATGGAGGTGTTCTGGGCCCGTGGTTACGAAGGCGCATCGATGAGCGAGCTGACCGCCGCCATGGGCATCAACTCGCCCAGCCTCTACGCTGCCTTCGGCAGCAAGGAGGCGCTGTTCCTGGAGGCGACGGATTTTTACTCGCACACCGAGGGTGCCGACATCTGGCTGGCGCTGGAGGAAGCTCCGACCGCGCGGCAGGCGATCGAACAATTCCTGAGCCTGACGGCGAGGGCCTATGCGCAGAGCGATCGTCCGCAAGGCTGCCTGATCACGCTGGGCGCACTGCATCAGGATTCGAGCCGCGGCGCCATCTGCGACGACCTGCGCCGTCGTCGCGCCGAAAACCACACCGCACTGCAGAAGCGTCTGGAGCGCGGCGTTGCCGAAGGCGAATTGCCGACGGATTTCGATGCGAGCGCCGCCGCGACCTTCTTCGCCACGGTCCAGCACGGCATGTCGATCCAGGCGCGCGACGGCGCCTCGCATAATGCCCTGCTGGCGACGGTAGCCGGGGCCATGGCGGCCTGGAGGACGCTGGCCGGCGGCAGCGCGGCGTGACAAACGCCGGCTGGTGTGCTCGAAATCCGCCAGCAAGGCGGGAGGGATGAGAGCGTGAAAAAGGGTTATCGCGAGCTGCTGGACGAGGCGAACGCCGTGATCGAGGTGGTTTCGCCGGAGGAGGCGGCCGGGCTGATCGACGATGAAGACACCATCTTCGTCGATCTGCGCGATCCACGCGAAGTGGAACGCGACGGCAAGATTCCCGGCGCCAAGCATGTCACGCGCGGCATGCTGGAGTTCTGGATCGACCCCGAAAGCCCTTACCACAAGCCCTTCTTCGCCTCGGGCAAGAACTTCGTGTTCTTCTGCGCCGGCGGCTGGCGCTCGGCGCTGGCCACAAAGACGGCGCAGGACATGGGGCTTTCGCCGGTCAAGCACATCCTTGGCGGCTACACCGCCTGGAAGGCCGCCGGACTGCCGGTCGAACCCGGCGAGAAGAAGAAATAATCTCGACCGCCGCTCAGTGCAGCAGCAATGGCTCGCGATTCGCCACGAAGCCAACCGCGCGTTCGACCACGCCCTTGTCGGCGAGAATGCGGCGGTGGCCGAGCCCGTCGGCCCAGTAGAGCCGCACATGGCCGCCGGCGCCGGCATAGCGCCTTGCATGATCGGCCGAGACTTCGCGGTCGTCCTGCGCATGGATGACCAGGGTCGGCACCGGCGCCTGGGCGAGCTGACGGTCGCCGGTGAATTCGTGCAGGGGGCGGCCGGAAAGATGCTCGACCCGGTCCGCCATGGCGGCTTGCGAGCGCGGGCCGACATTGAGCATGCGGCTGAAGTCGGCAAAGATCGCCGGCAGGGAACTTGGCGCCGCGATCAGCACCAGGCGTCCGGCCGCCAGTGGCGGGATGTTCTTGACCGAACCGGCGATGGCGTTGGCGGCGACGGCGCCGCCGAAGGAATGGCCGACCGCCGCCACGAAGGGGCCGAACCATTCGCCGGCAACCCGCACCGCATCCACCGCATTGACCATGTTCAGGCGCCGGCCCTGCGACTGGCCGTGGCCGGGCAGGTCAAGCGAAACGACCCGGTGGCCGGCGGCGCGATAACCTTCTATCAAGGCGCGCATATATTCGGTGCGCGAGCGCCAGCCATGGACGACGAGCACCGTGCCGGCGGCCGCCCTGCCCGGCTCCGGGCGGAACTCGTGCACCATGACGCAGCCGGTCGCGGTCTTCAGCCGGTGATGACGCGCCTCGGTCATGAACCCGGCCGCACGGTCGACAGCACGGCGCTCGCCATCGCTGAGCGCCTTGACATTCGGGGTGCGGCAGAACAATTCGAACGCCGCGCGTCCGCTAAGCCGCGGCGCGACAAGCTCTGCCGCACCGAACACGCCCCGGATGACCTTCAGCCCGAATGATGCCATAGTGAAAATCCATCCATACGTTCAAGCATGAACATAATAGTTCAAAGATGAACAATAAACAAGAGCTGCCTTGGGATAACCCGCGTTTCCGCAACTGGGTCGCGGTGGCGCGCGCCTGCCATGTGCTGGAGCGCACGCTGGCGGTAAAGCTTGCGCCGCTCGATTTGAAACCGGCGCAGCTCGACGTGCTGATGAACCTCTATCGCCACCCCGGCATGTCGCAGCACGATCTTGCCCGCAAGCTGCTCGTCGGCCGTTCCAACATCACCATGCTTTTGCCGCAGCTGGAAGCGCGTGGCCTGCTGCGCCGCGAAGGCGACGAGAAGGACAAGCGCATCCTGCGGCTTGCCCTCACCGAGGCTGGCGAGGCGCTGTTGATGCAGGCGCTGAAAGTGCATATGGCGCTGATCGAGAAGGCGATGAGCCAGTCGACGCCGGAGCAATGCGACATGATCGGCGAGCAGATGCGCAAGATCTATGATGTGCTGAAAGAGGCGTGACGGCCTTTCAGCCCGGACCTACCACATCGTCTTCTTCGCCCGTTCCGGCCATTCCTTGTCGTAGGTCTCGCCGTCGATGTTCCTGCGGCTGGTGATTTCCAGGATCTGTCCGGGCGTCGGCAGCGACTTCGGGTCGACGTGCCTTGCTGCGTTCCAGAGCTCGGAGCGGACGATGGCCCGGGCGCATTGGAAATAGACCGAGTCGATATCGATGACGGTCACCGATCGAGCCGCCTTGCCTTCCACCGTGAATGACGCGCACAGCGCTGTATCCGTTGTAACATGAGCGCGGCCATTGATGCGCAGCGTCGTGCCCGAACCAGGTACCAGGAACAGCAGCCCAACACGTGGGTCGCGGATAATGTTTTTCAGCGAATCGGCGCGGTTGTTGCCGCGACGGTCCGGCATCATCAGGGTTTTCGGATCATGGATGCGCACAAAGCCGGCGAGATCGCCGCGCGGCGAGCAATCAAGCCCCTCCGGCCCGCTGGTCGCCAGCGCGACAAAGGGCGAGGCTTCGATAAAGGCGGCATATTCGGGAATGATTTGGTCGAGTTCCTTGACCAGCGAGGCCTCGCCTGGAACCCCATAGAGCGCCTCGAGCTGCTCGACCGTGGTGATGACGGACATGTTTTCGCCTCCGAACCTTTGCCGGCGCTACGCCATCTCGATGACGTTTTGACGACAGCGAGGGGAATCAATTTTAGCGGTCCCGGCTCAGGCCCTTTTCCGCAAGCTCCGCGAGATAGGCTTCCCAGCGCGCATCCTTCTCGTGGCCGAGCGCATGCAGGTAATTCCAGGTGAAGATGCCGGTGTCGTGGAAATCGTCGAAGGTGATGCGCACGGCGTAGTTGCCGACTGGCTCGATCTTGAGGATTGCCACATTGCGCTTGCCGGGGACCGTCACCCGCTGATCCGGCGAATGGCCTTGCACTTCGGCCGATGGCGAGGCGACGCGCAGCAGTTCCGCCGGTAATTCGAATGGATGGTGGTCGGGAAAGGTGACGGACAGAAGTTTGCGGTCCTTGGAGACCCTGAGCTCTTTCGGTGCGGTCATGCTGTTCGATCCCGTCTCATCCGCCCTTCCCTACGCCGCTTCGCCAAACGGGAAAAGGCCTGATGAGACCGACCGACATGCGATGTCGGCTGAGAGATGTTACCAAAGATCGAGAGGCGCTATCTTGAATGGCAGGCCGGATCGTATCACATAGCGGTATATAACGAAGCCGTTCACGGCCACAGGAAGCGCTTGAAGCATGGACATGATTGATCCTTTCGGCCGCACGATCAGCTATCTCCGCGTGTCGGTCACCGACCGCTGCGATTTCCGCTGCACCTATTGCATGGCCGAGGACATGGCCTTCCTGCCGAAGAAGGACCTGCTGTCGCTGGAAGAGCTCGACCGGCTGTGCACGGTTTTCATCGAAAAGGGCGTCAGGCGATTGCGCCTGACCGGCGGTGAGCCGCTGGTGCGCAAGAACATCATGCATCTGGTGCGCCAGCTCTCGCGGCATCTCGCCAGCGGCGCGCTGGAAGAGCTGACGCTGACCACCAACGGCTCGCAGCTGTCGCGCTTTGCCGCCGAACTCGCCGATTGCGGCGTCAAGCGCATCAACGTGTCGCTCGATACGCTCGATGCCGACAAGTTCCACAAGATCACCCGCTGGGGCCATCTCGACAAGGTCATGCAAGGCATCGATGCCGCGCAGGCCGCGGGGCTGAAGGTCAAGCTCAACGCGGTGGCATTGAAGGATTTCAACGACGCCGAGCTGCCCGAGATGATGCGCTGGGCGCATGGCCGCGGCATGGACCTGACGGTCATCGAAACCATGCCGATGGGCGAGATCGATGCCGACCGCACCGACCAGTATCTGCCGCTGTCGCTGCTGCGCGCGTCGCTGGAACGCCAGTTCACGCTGACCGACATTCCCTTCAAGACCGGCGGCCCGGCCCGCTATGTCCAGGTCGCAGAGACTGGCGGACGGCTCGGCTTCATCACGCCGATGACGCATAATTTCTGCGAAAGCTGCAACCGCGTCCGGCTGACCTGCACCGGCACCCTCTATATGTGCCTGGGCCAGGAAGATGCCGCCGACCTGCGCGCGCCCTTGCGCGCCTCCGAAGGCAACGAGCTGGTCGCCGATGCAATAGACGAAGCCATCGGCCGCAAGCCCAAGGGCCACGACTTCATCATCGACCGCCGCACCAGCCGCCCATCGGTGTCACGCCATATGAGCGTCACCGGCGGCTGATCTTTTCGTGAAATTCATGCAAGATCGCTTCGGATCATGACTCGAGGCGAGCATGCGGCTGCACTCTTCATTCCTGGCGATTGCGACAATGGCAGCAAGCAGTGCGGTCGCCGCGCCGTTCACTTATGTGAACGAGCGCTTCGGCACCGTCTGCACCTTTCCCGACGAGATCTTCACCGATCGCCAGCCGGAGCCCGATAATGGCGACGGACAGCAATGGCTGAGCGCCGATGGCGCCAGCCTGATCTGCTCCGGCATCCTCAACATAGACAACGATACGCCGAAGGGCTTTGTGGCGGCCGAGAAGGCCAGCGATGAAGCCGGCTACAAGGTGACCTATGGCAAGGCCGGCAGCGATTGGGCGGTGCTGTCGGGCGTTAAGGATGGAAAGATGTTTTACGAGCGACGTCTGTTTGGGAGAGACGGTATCATCCGCACGGTCTGGGTCGACTACCCTCCGGCCCTGAAGTCGAAATACGACCCGCTGGTCGGCGCCATTGCCGGCAGTCTCAAGGGCCATGAAAGTTTCGGACCACACCCCAGAAAAAGTCTTGTTCGCGAACCGCAGCCGGATTTACGGCTAGCTTGTTCCAGCCTAGCCTTCCCTGGAAGCGGATCTTCGCTCACAGGGGGAATACACCATGCGCAAACTCGTTCTTTCTCTAGCCTTGCTTGGTCTCGCGGCCGTGCCCGCTGCGGCACAGTCGATCGGCGGCACTTATGCGGTCGCCGGCACCAACTTCGACGGCTCTGCCTATGGCGGCGAGGCAACCATCACGCTGACCAGCGGGACGACCTGCGCGATCCATTGGGAAACCGGTGGCTCATCTTCCGACGGCATCTGCATGCGCAACGATGATGCCTTCTCGGCCGGCTATGTCATGGGCAAGGATATCGGCCTCGTCGTCTACAAGATGACGGACGACGGCTCGTTGCATGGTCTGTGGACCATCGCCGGCAAGGAAGGCAATGGCACCGAGGTGCTGACGCCGAAGAAGTAAGTTCTGCCGCCATTGCAGGTGATCTTCTGAGCCACAAACAAGGCTGTGGCCCAGCCCTTTGCTGTTGCTGTTTCACGCCCGGCTGTTACAGGCTTGCTGCCTAAAGCGCGTCGCGTTTGAACGGATTCAGGCGACGCGCTTTAGGTCTTTGTTTCTTATGCGTGTCGTTTCCCCAAAACCGAGGTCACTTTTGGGCGACATGCATTAGCAGAACCGGTAGCCGTCTTGCCCCTGTCACCAAATATTCGCGGCGCGTTGTTCATGATGGTGGCGATGGCCGGCTTCTGCCTCAACGATGCCATCACCAAATACTCGTCACAATCGATGAACATGGCGCAGGTCATGTTGATCCGTGGGGCTTTCGCTTCGCTTTTCGTCGGCTTGCTCGCCTGGCAGCGCGGCGCTCTCGCCCGCCCGGGCTCGATGCTGCAGCCTCTGGTCGCCTTGCGCGTGATCAGCGAGGCCGGCGCAACGGTGAGTTTCCTCGTCGCCCTCGCCCATTTGCCGATCGCCGATGTTTCGGCGGTGCTGCAGGCGCTGCCACTGGCGGTGACGATGGGGGCCGCACTCGTCTTTAGCGAGGCTGTCGGCTGGCGGCGCTGGCTGGCCATCGCCATCGGATTTGCCGGTGTGCTGATTATCGTGCGGCCCGGCTTTGAAGGGTTCAGCATCTACTCGCTGGCGGCGCTGGCCAGCGTCGCCTGTTGTGCGGTGCGCGATCTCGCCACCAAGCAGATTCCCAAGGCCATTCCGACATTGCTGGTGTCGACGGCAACCGCGCTTGCCATGACAATCGTCGGTGCGGCGCTGTTGCCGGCAATGGGCGGCTGGACGCCGATGACGGGGGACAGCACAGCCCTGCTGGCTCTGGCCGCGGTGCTGGTGGTGATCGGCTACCAGTTCATCATCATGGCGATGCGGGCGGGCGACATCTCCTTCATCGCGCCGTTCCGCTATACCGCCCTGATCTGGTCAATCCTGCTTGGCCTTTTCATCTTTGCCGATATCCCCGATCCGCCGATGATCGTCGGCGCCACCATCATCATCGGCTCCGGCCTTTATGCGCTCTACCGCGAGCGTGTGGTCGGCCGGCGAAAGATCGTCGCCGAAAGCACGGGGCCGACAATGGTGCCTGACGGAATCTAGCCAGATCATTGAAGGTTCTTGTGATTTCCGACGGCTGGCGTACAGGCTTCGTGGCATGAAGCGAGACATTGCGGGGATCATCCTGGCCGGTGGCCAGTCGAGACGGATGGGCGGTGGCGACAAGAGCCTGTTGCCGCTTGGCGATGGCTGCCTGCTTGACCAGGTCGTGTCGCGCTTCACCCCGCAAATAGAATCGTTGGCGCTCAGCGCCAATGGCGCCCCTGCGCGATTCCTGCGCTTTGGACTGCCGGTGCTTGCCGACAGCGTGCCCGGCTTTGCCGGGCCGCTCGCCGGAATCCTGACCGGCCTCGAATGGGCCGCGGCCAATACGTCTTGCAAAGCGATCGTCAGTGCTGCCGGCGACACGCCTTTCCTGCCGTTGAACCTTGTCGAGCGCCTGGCAGCGGCCGCCGATCGAAGTCCCAGTTCGATTGCCGTAGCCTGCTCGGCCGGCAAGCGGCACCCGACCTTCGCGCTCTGGCCGCTCGGCTGCCGCGATGCCTTGCGGCACTTTCTGGTCGACGAGGATATCAGGCGGGTTTCGGCTTTCATCGACCGGCACGGTTTTGTCGAGGTGGAATTCCCGGTTCTGCAATCGGCGGGGATCGACCCTTTCTTCAACATCAACGAACCGGACGATCTTGTGTCTGCCGAGCGTCTGTTGCAGAGCATCAAGCCATGAACAGACGCGTCTTCGGCATCACCGGCTGGAAGAATTCCGGCAAGACGACTTTGACCGAAAGGCTGGTCACCGAACTTGTCCGGCGCGGCTGGAAGGTGTCGACGGTGAAACACGCCCATCATGATTTCGACATCGACAAACCGGGTGCCGACAGTTTTCGCCACCGGCAGGCCGGCGCCACCGAAGTCGCGATCGTCTCCGGCGTTCGCTGGGCACTGATGCACGAGCTGCGCGGCGAGGATGAGCCGACATTGGAGACTGTCCTGTCGCGGCTTGCCCCTTGCGACCTGGTGCTGGTCGAGGGCTACAAGCGCGAAGCCCACGACAAGATCGAAACCCGCCGGCTGGATGCGAAGGACCGCACGCCGCTTTCGGCGGAGGATCCCAACATCGTCGCTGTCGCAGCCGATTTTGCGATTGAAGGCGAGCAGCTGCCGGTATTCGATCTCGACGATGCAAAATCGATAGCCGACTTCATCGAGCGCACCACCGGGCTCGTTGCTTGAGCGCTGACGCAACGGCAGAATAGCCTTGCCCATTTTTACGGTTTTGCAGTTGCTTTTTTCTTGGAAAGAGTGGGAGTATCGCGCCAGCGGGCGGTCAAAAGCACCGCCCCACAGAGCCGTTCGGAACGACGGCCGGGACCATAAAGAGAGGACCATCATGCGTATTTCACTGCGTATCGCGCTTGCCGCATCGGCCGCGCTGCTGACGCTCGGCATCGCCCAGGCCCAGGAAAAGACCCTGAGGATCGGCACCGAAGGCGCCTACCCGCCATTTAACAATTTGACCGCCGACGGACAGCTCGTTGGCTTCGACATCGACATCGCCAAGGCGCTTTGTGACGAGATGAAGGTCAAGTGCACCTTCTTCGCCCAGGATTGGGACGGCATCATTCCAGCCCTCCAGGCCGGCAAGTTCGATGCCATCGTCGCCTCGATGTCGATCACGCCCGAGCGCAAGGAAAAGGTCGACTTCTCGAACAAATACTACAACACGCCGTCGGCGCTCGCGGTGCCGAAAGACTCGACGCTGAAAGGCGTGACCAAGGAAGATCTCGCCGGCAAGACCATCGGCGTCGCCACCACCACCACGCATTTCAACTATGCCTCGAAGACCTACACCGACAGCACCGTCAAGGGTTATCCGAGCAGCCCCGAGGAGCAGGCCGATCTTGCCAATGGGCGTCTCGACGCCATCCAGGACGATATCGTCGTGCTGCAGCAGTTTCTGGATTCGCCTGATGGCGCCTGCTGCAAGATCCTTGGCCAGCCGTCGCCGCAGCCGGTCGAGATATTCGGGCCGGGCGCCGGCATTGCCGTGCGCAAGGGCGAGACCGACCTGGTCAACAAGCTCAATTCGGCCATCGACGCCATCCGCGCCAATGGAAAATACAAGGAAATCAACGACAAGTACTTCAAGTTCGACGTCTACGGCGCCGAGTCCTGATAAAGGTCAAGACGGCGGGAATTTCCCCGCCGTCTTTCTATTCATCTCAGGAATGCCGTGGAGATAAGACCGGTCGATGCCAGCCCAGAGCATATGGACACTTCTCAGTTGGGGACCCGAAGGCTGGCTTGACGATATTGCCTATGGCGCACTGATCACCATTGCGCTTGCGCTTGCCACGCTGCCCATCGGATTGACGATCGGCTTTTTCATCGCCCTCGCCAAGCAGTCCGAAGAACCCTCGCTGCGCCTTGCCGCCAACATCTACACCACGGTCTTTCGCGGCCTGCCGGAACTGGTGACGCTTTTCCTGTTCTTCTTCGGCATGCCGATCCTGCTGCAGCATCTCGTCAGGTATTTCCGGCCGGACACCACCATCGACGTCAACAGCTTCGTCGCCGGCATGATCGTGCTTGCGCTGATCTTCTCGTCCTATGCCAGCGAGGTTTTTCTTTCCGCCTTCCGCGCCATTCCCAAAGGCCAGTATGAAGGCGGCTATGCCATTGGTCTTTCGAACTGGCTGACCATGCGCAAGGTGATCGTGCCGCAGCTGCTGCGCATCGCGTTCCCCGGCCTGGAGAACTGCTGGCTCAGCCTGCTCAAGGACACATCGCTGGTGTCGGTCGTCGGCCTGGCCGAGACGCTGCGTAACGCTAGCATTGCCGCCCGCGTCACCAAGCATGCTTTCCTGTTCTTCGGTGTCGCCTCGCTGGTGTTTCTTGGCCTGGCCGTCCTGTCGTCCTTCGCCACCAGCGCTATTCTGCGCTCGCTTGGCCGGCAGGAGGCGCAGCGATGAGCGCCACGGCCACAATGGTCGAACGTCCGCCGCCACGGGCGCGCGGCTGGCCGCGCAGGCGTATCGCCGGTTACGCGCTGGTCTGCCTATGGATTTTGTTCGGCATTGGCATCGTCAGCTATCTCTTCCTTGCCTGGAATCCCGCTTTCTTCGCCAAATATGCGCCCGCCTATTTGAGCGGGCTTGGGGTTACGCTCGCGCTGGTTTCTATATCGATGGTGCTCGGCGCGATTCTGTCGGTGCCCGTCGCTTATGGGCGCATGTCCAAGAACCGGATCCTGTCCGGCCTCGCCTATTGCTACGTCTATTTCTTCCGCGGCACGCCGCTGCTGGTGCAGACTTATCTCGTCTATTACGGATTGGGCTCGTTCAGGGTCGAGCTCCAGTCGATCGGCCTCTGGGACTTTTTCAAGGACGCGTTCAATTGCGGCGTCTTTGCCTTTGCGCTCAACACCGCCGCCTATCAGGCCGAGATTCTGCGCGGCGCCATCGAGAGCGTGCCAAGAGGGCAATGGGAAGGGGCGGCATCGCTTGGCCTGCACAAACTGCAAACCTTGCGCAAGATCATCCTGCCGCAAGCCTTGATCGTCGCCTTGCGGCCCTATGGCAACGAACTGATCCTGATGGTCAAGGCTTCCGCCATCGTCGCCATCATCACGGTCTATGATCTGATGGGCAATGCCAAGCTCGCCTTCGCCAACTCGTTCGACATCCAGGCCTATATCTGGGTCGCGCTCGTCTATCTGGTGATGGTCGAGATATTGCGTCATGGAGTCGAATGGATCGAGCGCCGGATCACCGTTCACCTGAAACGCTGACTATTTTCAAATTCAGCTGCACCAGTCGATCCTGCCCTGCGCATCTTGACGAATTGCGCGCAGAGCCTAGACGTCTCGCAGCAAATTCCGTTTCTGAAGGGCAAGCTCATGGCATCTGTTGCATTTCTCGGTCTTGGCGTGATGGGCTATCCGATGGCCGGGCACTTGAAGAACAAGGGCGGCCATGACGTCACCGTCTACAACCGCACCAAGGCCAAGGCCGAGCAATGGGTTGGCCGGCATGGCGGTAGCCTTGCGGCGACGCCAGCACAGGCCGCCGAAGGCAAGGATTTTGTCTTCTCCTGTGTCGGCAATGACGACGATTTGCGTTCGGTGACGACCGGTCCGGAAGGCGCCTTCAAATCGATGAAGAAGGGTTCGGTCTTCATCGACAACACCACGGCCTCGGCCGAGGTCGCTCGCGAGCTGGCGGCGGCGGCGCAAGTCGGTGGTTTTTCGTTTCTCGACGCGCCGGTCTCGGGCGGCCAGGCCGGCGCCGAGAACGGCGTGCTGACCGTCATGGTCGGCGGCGAGCAGGACGCTTTCGACAGAGCGAAGCCTGTCATCGACGCTTTTGCCCGCATGGTCGGCTTGATGGGGTCGGCCGGTGCCGGCCAGCTCACCAAGATGATCAACCAGATCACCATCGCCGGTCTCGTCCAGGGCCTGGCCGAAGGCATCCATTTTGGCAAGAAGGCCGGGCTCGACATCGAGAAGGTGATCGAGGTGATTTCCAAGGGCGCCGCGGGCTCCTGGCAGATGGAGAACCGCCACAAGACGATGAACGCCGGCAAATATGATTTCGGCTTCGCCGTCGACTGGATGCGCAAGGATCTCGGCATCTGCCTGGCCGAGGCCGATCGCAATGGCGCCAGACTGCCGGTCACCGCACTCGTCGACCAGTTCTACAAGGATGTGCAGGCGATGGGTGGCAAGCGCTGGGACACGTCCTCGCTGCTCGCCCGTCTCGAGAAATAGGTTTCTGCGGTGGCAGAGCTTTCGCCTCAGTCAAGTGTCGCGGAAATCGTCGCCCATCTGCGCGCTATCGGATCGGAGGAGAACCGCCTCGGCATGTTGCGCTACGGCATCAAGATCGACCGTGCACTTGGTATCACGCACGGCATGCAGCGGCAGATCGCCAGGAAGATCAAACGCAACCACGAGCGCGCCTTCGAGCTATGGGACACCGGCATCATGGAGGCGCAGTTCATCGCCTCCGTCACGGCTGACCCGAAACGGTTTTCTGCTGAAGATGCAAGACGATGGGCGGCTAGTTTCGACTCCTGGGACATCGTCGACGGCGTCTCCGATCTCTTTGTCGATACGGACGCCTGGAAAGAACTGATCGCCGAGTTTGCGGCCGATGAGCGGGAGTTCGTTCGGCGCACGGCCTTCGCCATGATGGCCTGGTCCGTCGTCCACCGGAAGAAGGAGCCAGGGGCGACCTTCCTCTCCTTCCTGCCGATCATCGAAACGCATGCGAACGACAGCCGCAATTTCGTGAAGAAGGCCGTGAACTGGGCGCTTCGGTCGATCGGCAAACGATCGATGGACATGCACGGCGCTGCCCTGGCTGTCGCCGAACGGCTGGCGCAGTGGGCTGACAAGACGGCGCGCTGGATCGGCAAGGACGCCCTAAGGGAGTTGACCAATGCAAAGACGCTCGCGCGGATCGCCGCCAGGAAAGGCTGACGGCGCGGGATTCCGCTTTCCGGCATGTCTGGATCTCGTCGCCTTATGGTGCGGCTGCCGACATGTGATGCGGCGGGAGCGTTGACGTCATTGGCAGCGGCGTCTTTACTCCAGATTCAAAGGAAGCGGCCAATGAGCAATCCTCTAAAGTCAACCCTGGCGCTCGCTGCCTCTTTGTTTGTGTCCGCGGCCACCGATGCCTCGGCCGAGACCGCGCACATATTCTGGAAGGATCTGCGTCCGGCTACGCAATCCGCCGCCGAAAACGTCGGGCTGCCGATGATCGCGGAAAAATTGCCCGACCATGGCGAGACGCTGTCCCTCAACCTGCAGGACAAAAGCATTCAGCTAGCCGGCTACGCATTGCCGGTCGATCGCGATGGCGATCTCGTCTATCAGTTCCTGCTGGTGCCCTGGACGGGTGCGTGCAGCCACATGCCGACGCCCCCGCCCAACCAGATTGTCTTGGTCACGCCGGCCCGTCCCTACAAAATGTCCGAGGCGTATCAGCCTGTCGCGGTCACCGGCGCGCTGAAGCCGGACATGGAGAAGAGCCAGCTGTTCATCCTCGACGGCGTCAGCGTCATCCAGTCTGGCTACAGCGTCCGCAAGGCAGATGTGGTCGCTGTCGGCAGCGTGCCGGACACCGTCACCCTGCCGGTCAATTCTCCCTGGAGTTTCCTCAACAAAAAGAAGAACTAAGCAGGACAACCTGCTGCAGTTCAGGCGGCGTTGGCACCCGATTCCTTGTCCAGCACCATGTAGTCGAGCGGGATTTCGGTCGTGTACTTGATCTGCTCCATGGCGAAGGATGATGAAACGTCACGGATTTCGATCTTGGCGATCAGCCGCTTGTAGAAGGCGTCATAGGCCGCGATGTCGGGCACCACGACGCGCAGGAGATAGTCGACGTCGCCGCTCATGCGGTAGAACTCGACCACCTCGGGAAACTCCTGGATGACTTCCGAGAAACGCCGCAGCCATTCATGGCTATGCGAATTGGTGCGGATCGACACGAAGACGGTGACGCGCACATTGACCTTTTCATGGTCGAGAATGGCAACGCGCCGCTTGATGACGCCCTCCTCCTCGAGCTTCTGGATGCGCCTCCAGCAAGGCGTCGTCGACAGCCCGACTTTCTTGGCGACGTCGGCGACCGCGAGTGTCGCGTCCTCCTGCAAGAGGCGGAGGATTTTTCTATCGAGGCGATCCATATTTTGCTCCCCAGGGGAATAGATTGGCTATACTCCCCCTTATTTCGACCTTTCACAAGAAAGAAATTCTGCCAATTGACGGAAAAGCGAGTGATTTCTTGCTGAAAGATCATCTGAGGCGATAGCGGATTTCCGAACCAGAAAAGGCAGCAAATCCATTTCAAACCATGGATTCTTCTTCAGCCAGCCGGTGTTGCGCCACGAGGGATGCGGCAGCGGCAGCACTTTGGGACCGACGGAATTCTCCCAGATGGAGCGCCAGTCCATGACCGTTTCCGTCAGTGAGGGCCGGCGCGCCGCACCCATGTGCCAGGACTGCGCATAGATGCCGATCGTCAGCACGAGATCGATCCGTGGCATCGAGGCCATCAATGGCGCGCGCCAGGCCGGCGCGCATTCGCGCCTCGGCGGCAGGTCTCCCCCCTTGGCATCCTGGCCGGGAAAGCAGAAACCCATCGGCACGATGGCGAATTTTTCGATGTCGTAGAATTCGTCGCTCGTCACGCCAAGCCAACTGCGCAAGCGATCGCCGGAGGCGTCGGTGAACGGCATGCCCGACAGATGCACCTTGGTCCCCGGCGCCTGGCTGGCGATCAGGATACGGGCGCTGGACGATGGGCGCAGCACAGGTCGCGGCTCATGCGGCAACGGCTTACCGGCCGGATTTTCCACGCAGATGCGACAGGCGCGGACCTTGGCGACGAGGTTTTCGAGTTCGGCAGTCATTCTCAGGCTGATGCGCTCGGCCGGCTGGAGACGGCCTGATGCCAGCGCAACACATTCGCGCAATCATCCGGCACCTTGATGCGTGCCGGCTTCATGAAGTCCACAGCGATCAGGCCGGTGATGTCGGCGATCGAATAGCTGTCACCGGCGATGAACTCCCGGCTGCCCAGTTCTCCATCCAGCAGCCTAAGGAACGCCACGGCCTTCGGCTTGTTGGCCTCGCCCCATTCCGAGACCTGCGGGATTTCCCATTCCTTCATGGCCGGATGGGTGTGCCGGAAGGCCTGCGTGACGCAGCTGAGCAAATTGAATTCCATCCGCCTCTGCCACATCTCGACCTGCGCCCTGCCGAGTGCGCCACGCCCGAACAGGGCCGGTTCGGGATGCAGTTCCTCGAAATAACGGCAGATGGCGACGGATTCCGTGATGACGGTGCCGTCGTCGAGTTCCAGCACCGGCAGGCGCTGCAAGGGATTGCGCGAGCTGACCGCCTGTTGCCTGTGTTCCAGCGCCCCCATGTCGATGGGCACCTGTGGAACTTCGATGCCTTTCTCGGCCAGGAAAACGCGGACCCGCCTTGGGTTGGGCGCCCGGCCACCGTCGAAGAGTTTCATTCCATCCTCCTGTTCGTTCTCGGTTCGGCTTTCAGGACGCGCATCACCAGAAGCGAAAAATCTCGCGCACGGCATCGCCGATCGACGCCAGTGTGCCGTGCTTCTTCTCGACGACTTCGCCGTGATGGCTGTCTCGCCAATCCTGCGGCTGATCGAACGTTCCCGCCCAGATGCCGGCCTTTCCCGCCCGGGCGACGGCCTCCTCGCTCTCGAAGTCGCCATAGGCAACCGCCCAGCCCGCCTCGACCTGCGCGCGGTTGAGATCCTTGCCGCCGGCGGTGCAGTCGCCGAGCAGCCGGCCATAACGATCACGCTGCCAGCCGGTACAGGAGACGGGCTTGCCGGCGATCAGGCGAACCAGCGACTGGCGCGCAAGCGTGCCGCAGGAATAGTCAGTACCGTTCTTGCGGCAGGTCTGCGTATATTCCGGAGCATCGATGCCGCGCATGCGGATACGCTCAGTGCCTAGCGTGATCGAATCGCCGTCGTTGATGATTGCCAGGCCCTGTGTCTTGCGTGTCTCCACCCGGTCGAGGCGGGCCGCCAGCAGGATCAGCAGTCCGAGGATGATGACGGCAAGCCCGTAATCCACCAGCCGGCGCCACAGGCTTCTGGGGCGCGCAACGTATCTCCGGCGCGGTCTTGGCGACCATGAGCGGCTCATATGGCAAACGGTTGGTTAATCATTCGAACGTAGCTTAACACTTGGAAACCGCTGCTCGCATAAATTGAAGTTTTGATGCCCTTGCAACGCTCGAACACAGCGGACAAGTTCATTGTGGACCGCAGGAAACCTCATCGCAACAGCGATGTGGCGCGCGCGGTGCGCAAGACGCGTGACCGTCTTGCGCAGCAGGCCGGCAATCCCGATTTCGATCGTGAACTGCTGAAGCTCCATGCCCGCGCGATAACCAGCGGCGCCATCGCCATCCCGCTTCTTGTTCTGGCGATCGCGGCGGCCGGCCGGCTGGCCGGAATCGGCAACGAGATCGGGCTCTGGGCGCTGTTCACCCTGACCTGCTACACTATCGTTGCCTTCATGGCGCGGCGCATCGAGCGCACCGAAGCTTCGGAGCTCAACCCTTCGCAAGCAGGACGGGAATTCCTGATCGGCCATTTCCTGTGCGGTCTCGGCTGGGCATGGTTCGTGTGGCTTGGCTGCAGCGTCTGCGAGGTCGATCCGTTCCACATCGTCAAGGCCGTGGTGCTGTTGTTCGCCATGGCGGCGACCGCGGTGATGACCTCGTCTCTGCGCGGGGCGCTGTTGGCGACCTTTGCCGTTCCCGTGGCGCTCTACGCTTATGCCGGCGCCAAGCTATGGATGCCGGTCGAGGCGATCATGGCCGCGCTGCTGGTCGTTTCGCTGCCGTTCTTCGCCTATGTGGCCCGTCATCTCAACCACTCGTCCCTGATGATGTTGTCGTTCCGCTCCGAAAAGGATGCGCTGATCGCTGAGCTGGAGACGGCGAAATCGATGTCGGACGAGGCGCGGCGGCGGGCCGAGGACGCCAATCTGGCAAAATCGCGGTTCCTCGCTTCGATGAGCCACGAATTGCGCACGCCGCTCAACGCCATTCTCGGTTTTTCCGAGGTGATGTCGAACGAGGTGCTGGGACCGATGAGCAATCCCACCTATCGCGACTACGCCCATGACGTGCACGAATCCGGTCAGCATCTGCTCGATCTGATCAACGAGATCCTCGACCTGTCGCGCATCGAGGCCGGCCGGTACCAGCTCAACGAAGAACCGGTGATGCTGCTTGGTATCGTTGAGGACTGCTGTCACATGATGGAGTTGAGGGCGCGCAACAAGGATATCCGGGTCGTCCAGGATTTCGAGCACGAACTGCCGCGCCTTTTCGCTGATGAGCGTGCGGTGCGACAGATCACGCTCAACCTTCTGTCGAATGCGATAAAATTCACCGCTACCGGCGGTGAAATCCGTGTCCGCGTTGGTTGGACGGCGGGCGGCGGACAATACATTTCAATCAAGGACAACGGACCGGGCATACCGGAAGACGAGATCCCGATCGTGCTTTCCGCCTTCGGCCAGGGCTCCATTGCCATCAAGAGCGCCGAGCAAGGCACCGGGCTTGGCCTGCCGATCGTGCAAGGGCTGCTCGCCATGCATGGCGGCGAGTTCGAACTTCATTCCAAGCTGCGCGAAGGGACCGAGGCGATCGCGATCTTCCCGCTCAGCCGGGTGATGGAGGAACTGCCGGCACTGCCGACTGCGGCGGTGGCGGCTCGACGACGGTAATCCGGCAAGACTCTAGCCACGTACCGCAGCTGCCATGCCCGAACTGGTCAGCGCGGCGGCCTTGACCAGCCCCGCAGCAAGGGCGGCCCCTGCCCCTTCGCCATGGCTGATACCCAAATCAAGCAACGGGCGCAGCCCTAGCCGTTGGGCGGCGCGTGCATGCGCGGGTTCCGGCGACAGGCTGGCCAGAAGGCAATGCTCGAGCGCTGTGGGATTGACGCCATGCAGTACCGCTGCGGCTGCCGTCGCCGCCAATCCGTCGAGCAGCACCGGGATCTTCTGCATCCGCGCGGCAAGGATGGCGCCGGCGATCGCCGCGAATTCACGGCCACCGACCCGGCGCAGCGCCTCGAGCGGGTCGCCGAGATGGCCGCCATGAAAAGCCAGCGCCGCATCGACCACGTCGGCTTTGCGTGCCTGCATCGCCGCATCGGCGCCCGACCCCGGGCCGACCCAATCGGCGCCCCTGCCCCCGAACAGTGCCGCAAACAGGGCGGCGGCGACGGTCGAGTTGCCGACGCCGAGATCGCCGAGACACAAAAGGTCAGTGCCGCCGGCGATCGCTTCCATGCCGAAGGCCATGGTGGCGGCACAGCCACGCTCGTCCAGCGCGGCCTCTTCGGTGATGTCGGCGGTCGGGATGTGCAGGGCAAGATCGAAAACCTTCAGCCCGAGATCGTAGGCAATGCAGATCTGGTTGATCGCGGCACCTCCCGCGGCGCAAAGTTCGACCGCGTTGGCGGTCGCCGCGACCGGCCGTGGCGAAATGCCATGGCGCGTGACGCCGTGATTGCCGGCAAAGACCGCCATCAGCGGTCTTGTCACCGCGGGCGGAGCCCGTCCGCTCCAGCCGGCCAACCAGGCGGCGATGTCCTCGATGCGGCCAAGCGAATTGCCTGGTTTATCGGCCTTGGCAAACAGCGTGCGCACGCGGGTCTCGGCTGCCGTGTCGGCCGCCGGCAGGTTGGCCAACAGGTTGCGAAAATCGTCGAAAGGCAGTGCGCTGGTCATCTTGTTATCGATCATTCCCTGGAGTTGGTGAGCGGCATAGCCGCCTTGCGGGGTTGGCACAACCTCCGGGATGATGGGCCTGCATTTGCCGCAAAGCCGGCCCCGAAGGGCGCAATCGCGAGGGCTTGCATTGGCTTTGCCATTGCACCATGTGGAGGTGGAACAAGGGATTCCGGATGGAAGCCCAAGAGAAAGTCATGACGGCCATCGAATCCCCGTGCATCCTGGTCTGTTCGATCGACATGAAAACCGGCTTCTGTTTCGGTTGCGGTCGCACGCGCGAGGAAATCGGCGCCTGGATCGGGATGACGACGGAAACGCGCCGCAGCGTCATGGCGCAATTGCCGGCCCGGCTGGAGACGGTCGAACGCCGGCCGCGCCGGGAAACTCGCCGCACCCGTATGGCGCGCGAACGCGACGCGCTATCGTGAGGTGCGGATGAGCCGGTTGTTCTGGATTTTGATGGCCGCGATCGGGGTGGGAGCAGTCCTGCTCATGCTCAATGATTCCGCCGGCAGCACGCTCGGCGTCGAGAACAACGATTTCAGCCGGCTGATCTGGCTCGGTGCCTTTGGCGCCCTTATCGGCGCCGGCCTGCTTCGCTCGGGCCGACCCCTGGGCGCCATGGCCCGCAATCTCGGCGCCTGGGCGGCGATCGCACTCGCGCTGATCGCCGGCTACCAGTATCGCTATGAGTTGCAGGATGTCGCCAGCCGGGTGACCGCGGGCCTTGTTCCCGGCAGCCCGCTTGCGCTTGGCGTCGAGGACGGCCACGCCACGGTGACGCTCGACAAGGCGGACAACGGCCATTTCGAAGCGCGCATCCTGATCAATGGGAACCCGGTCCGGGCCGTGGTGGATACCGGCGCAACCAGCACCGTGCTGACGTCGCAGGATGCGCAGGCCGCCGGATTCAATCCAGCGGCGCTCAACTACACCATACCGGTTTCGACCGCCAACGGCATGGCACGCGCCGCGGCCGTGAAAACCGATCAGATTGCGATCGGCGGCATCATGCGCAGGGATATGTCGGTGATGATCGCCGCACCCGGCATGCTCAGCCAGAGCCTGCTCGGCATGAACTTCATCGGTTCATTGTCGGGTTTTGACGTGCGCGGCGACCGCATGATCCTCAGGGATTGATCCCCGAAGCTCAAGCCGCTTCGGCTGCTGCGCCACCGAACTCGACGGCCGCGTAAGCCGTCTTCAGCACGTCCGGGCCGGCCCCGGGTTTTGTCGCGTCCGTGGACAGGATCTGCCGGTAGCGGCGCGCACCGGGCAGGCCATGGAACAGTCCGACCATATGGCGGGTGACATGGCCAAGCCGCCCACCCTGCTCGATATGGCGTGCCGCATAGTCCGCCATCGCATCGATCAGCGCGGCGAAATCGAACGGCTCGGACTGGACGCCGTAGAAAGCGGCATCGACGCCGGCCAGAATGCCGGGCGTGTGGTAGGCGGCGCGGCCAAGCATCGCGCCATCGACATGACCGAGATGCTTCTGCGCCTCTTCAATCGACTGAATTCCACCATTTAGACCTATGAATTTGTTATTCTTTTTTGCCTTCAGTCGATAGACTCTGCTGTAATCGAGCGGCGGGATGTCTCGGTTTTCCTTGGGACTCAGCCCTTCCAGCCACGCCTTGCGTGCATGCACCCACAACGCGTCGGCGCCGGCATCGAAAACCCCATCCGCCAGCGCATCCAGGGCCGGCTCCGGATCCTGCTCGTCGACGCCGATACGGCATTTAACGGTCACGGGGATCTTCACCGCCGCTTTCATCGCCGCGATGCAGCCGGCGACGAGGTCGGGCACTTTCATCAGGCAGGCACCGAACGTGCCCGACTGGACGCGGTCTGACGGACAGCCGACATTGAGGTTGATCTCGTCATAGCCAAAGGCCTCGCCAATGCGGGCAGCCTCGGCGAGCTTTTCACGATCCGAGCCGCCGAGCTGCAGCGCGACCGGATGTTCCACCGCATCGAAGCCGATCAGCCGCTCGCGCGCGCCATGGATGACCGCGTCGGCCACCACCATCTCGGTGTAAAGCAGCGCATGGCTTGTCAGCTGGCGGTGGAAGAACCGGCAATGCCGGTCCGTCCAGTCCATCATCGGCGCGACGGAGAACCGCCGAGCTACGCCAATCTGCGATTTCCTTTCAGTTTCCACTACTTAGGCCTTCTCGGTCATTTTTTCGCTTGTCTCGTTTCGTCCGATTTTGTACCGTTTTTCCTGATAGGTACAACAAATGTTGTACCGGCGAAGGGGATGTTGTACCGAAATGGGTACCATCGTGAAGCGCTCACGCAAGGATGGCTCTGTAGCATGGCTCGCACAGATTGTCATAAAGCGCGGCGGCAAGATCATCCTGCGTGAGAACAAAACCTTCGAGCGCCGATCAACCGCTTCCGCCTGGCTCAGCCAACGGGAAGAGCACCTTGGAGAGCCGGAAGCCTTGGAATCTGCGCTGCAGACCAAGTCGAACGACAACCGGGTCCCGACACTCGCGGATGCGATAGATCGCTACGTTCGCGAAAGCAACAAGAAGATCGGCCGCACCAAGACCCAAGTACTCAAAGCTATCAAAGACTTCGGCATCGCCGGCAAGCCATGCGCCTCGATCACGAGCACCGACATCGTCGCATTCGCGCGTGAGAAACTCGAGACGGGCGTTCAGCCACAGACCGTCTCCAACTATCTCGCCCATCTGGGCGCGGTATTTGCAATAGCACGTCCTGCCTGGAACTATCCGCTTGACCGGCAGGCTATGCAAGACGCCTCGATCGTTGCCGACAGGCTCGGGTTAATAACAAAGAGCCGAGAACGCGATCGTCGTCCGACACTCGCCGAACTCGACAGGCTTATGAGACACTTCAAGGACCGGTCATCCGCAACACCGTCCTCCATTCCGATGCATCGGATCATTGCCTTCGCCATCTTCTCTACCCGCCGACAAGAGGAGATCGTGAAGATCGCCTGGAAAGACCTGGACAAGGAAGGCGTTCGCGTACTCGTACGCGACATGAAGAACCCGGGCCAGAAGATTGGGAACGATGTGTGGTGCGATCTGCAGAAGGAAGCGTTGGCAATAGTTGAAGCCATGCCCAGGGTTGCCGCACAGATCTTCCCCTACTCGACAGACGCAATCAGCGCCTCCTTCACGCGAGCTTGCAAGCTCCTTGGAATCGACGACCTTCGTTTTCATGACCTGCGGCACGATGGCATTTCGAGATTATTCGAGCTTGGCCTTAACATCCCACGGGTCGCCTCAAATTCCGGACACCGATCCTGGACATCCCTCAAGCGTTACACGCACTTGCGGCAAACAGGAGACAAGTACGACGGTTGGAAATGGCTCGGAGAGGTGACGAAGAAGGACCCCACACTGAAACTCGTGCGGCACGGTCAATTTCCACGCCGACGGCGTTCGGAGCGGGCAATGGGAGCGGTCACCATCAATGATGACGCAAGCTGATGGAATGTAACTTGACCTAGGCGAACCTTCAAAGCGCGCGCCTCGCAACTACCGAGGCTCGACATACACTTCACCATTGCGGTGTATGGCTTGGATTGGTGGGCGCGGGCGAACCATAGCGGGCCCAGCCCCTTTCGCCGGGTTTTGAAGACAGGGAGAGCGCCGCGGTCTGAAGAAATGGAGCCACGACATCATCCACAACGGGGCGCCGAGCTGCGGCCATTAGAAGGTGGGGCCTTACTCAAGCAGAGCCTCCACACCCATCTTGTTCCATGGTGGCTGCATCATCTCGATCAGCGCCGATTCGAGCCCGACAGCTGTGTGGACAGGCAGCCCATTCCATTCGAGCGCGGGCGGGACGGCGATGTAGATCTCCACAACTGCGCCGATGCCAAGCTGTTCAGTGATGATCTCGTTTAGGCGCCGGCTGGTTCGCTGCGTCGATCCCGGCTTCTGGTAGTTATACATACGACGATGGAAGCCGGATTTTGTCAGACCGATGTATTTCACGGATCCACCGACCACGAATGCGTAAACGCCGGGATCGCGCGGCGCGCGCGCGCTAAGCCCGATACCTGCCTCCGTGGAAACCCATGAACCCAACAGCGTGAACCCGGCATCGACCAACACGTCGATGGCGACGTCCTTTCTCACCCGAGCTGGGGCCTTTGGCTCTGGCAGCACTATAATGCCGCGCTGCAGACCCTCGTTGATGCCCGCATCGACGGCGACTTTTCGGACGTGCTGGTATCGAACGTCCAGGAAATCCCGAACCTCGGTCCGCAGGTATCCCTCCCGAAGCAGGGCCCGGATCTTGTCGCTGGTGGTTTCGAGACCCTCGACCACCAGGGACATGGGCCGCTTTTTCATCTTTGGCATTATCCAAATTTGGGGTGGTCGCCAAGTCCGACCTCCTGTCACTCCATTCCAAACATTTCAGCGAAGCTCGTGATCGGAGTCTTCTGATTTCTGCGGAGCGAACATGGATTGTAGTCTTCTGCGATCAATTGCACCCCTGTTCGCTGAGTGAGGACCCAGAGTAACGTGTCCTCGACGTCGTCCCCACCCGCAAGCGACTGCAGCCATGCACGTGCACGCGTCGACAGCGGCCATCGAGACAGGTTTGTCGCCTCAGCCGAACAATCGTCTTCGACGTCCAAAAATGGGTGATCTGTCGGTAGGAGGCCGTGCTTGATCGCCAAGCCACAGGCGGCCTCAAAGTCCTCGATCATCGACAGAGCCAGCCCAACGCGAGCTGGGGTTGTATGAGGGCTGCGCAAAACTTCCAAGGTAGCAGCATCGCATTCGGTGGCCATCTGCCCTCCTAGAGCTAACAGGAGGGGTGCCGCAAGTTGCGGATCGAGGTGGTCAGCACCCGCTTTGATACGTTCCCATGGTGCCATGTTGAGTTCGAAGGGATGGCGGCTGATCCGATGCACCACCGCCCACCCAGCAGCATAGCGGACGGGATAAAGGTTCTCATCGACGTCACCAACCACGTGGTCATCCTGCAGGCCGCGCTCGATCGCGGTCCAGACGGGTGGATGATCGGGATAGGTGAGGAGGTCAAGCAGCGTGGCGTGCAACTCGACGTCTATCCCCTCGCCACCATCCTGTGAGAGAAACTCGATGACATGATCGATCACCCCGTTCGGCACATCATCGAACTGATGGAGCGCGGCGGCCGCAGCGCGCGCGACGTGGAACTCGGGCTCATAGCGCCGCTGATATTCCGGATGTCTGGCATAGTTTCGACGGTCAGCCAGAAGTTCCGCAAGTGTGTCGACACCGTCGGTCCAAACGTATCGCCCGATGACGGCGGCAAGCTTTTCGCGAACCGGCGCGCTCCTGTCTGTCTTGAGCGCCAGGAGTGCGGCCCTCTCATCGGAATCGGCCTGGGGTGAGAGTGCCTGCAACGCGGCGCGGCGAACTTCATAGTGGGAGTGGTCAAGCGCCTTGATGATCGCCGATCGGCCCTGTGCCGTGTTGAGCAAGGCCAGCGCTTGGACTGCGGCTTGGGCGTCGTCTTCGTCGTCGGAGACCGCCCACTCCTCGGCCAGCGCGAAGACATCGTGGGCCTCGGCCGCGGAGATGACCAGAAGAAGCCGCGTTAGCCCGCGCGGTCCCTGGGCCATCAGCGTCTCCGCCTGGTCCGGCGAAAGTTCGCGGAAGCGTTGCAGCAGGGTGGCATTATCCGCGCCCAGGGCTCGCGCCAGAGCCAGGTGGACCGCGGCAGCGCCATCGGGGGGACTTGCAGCGAGCACTCGCTGCGCCAGCGCAGCCTTCTTCTTACCGAATTCCAGGTCGGTGATTTCTGAGGCCAGCAGGGCGGCGCGGGTTGGCGTGAGCGTGGGCAAAAGCGCGAGCAGGATCGCCTGAGCCGACGACTTTCCCGAATTATCAGCACCGTCGCCTTCCAGGAAGGACAGTGCGCGAACTGCGGCATCCACGGCCTTGGGGCCACCGCTGCTCAGCGCTGCCAAGACGCGACCGCGTCCGAAGGAAAGACGGCGGTCGGCTATAACGCCTAGACCCTCGGCCTGCAGACGATCGTCATCTCCAGCCATCGAAAAAAATGCGTCGAGCTCCGCAGGCGTCACCTTCGGCAAGCTGTAACGCATAGTCTCCGCCCACAGGGGCAGGATAAGGTCCGGGCGCGGATGATGCTGAATCCAGCTGTGGCCCTCCTGCCGGCGGCGCGCCTTAACATAGCCCTTCGCGAAGTGCGCGGCGGAGGGTCCCTCATCGTTGGCGCGCTCCTGAATGGCCAGCCCTGCTGCGAAATCGAGCTCACCCTGCCAAGCATGGCGTCGCTCTTCCCTCGAAGCGGCCAAGGCCTCGTCAACCGCCGCGTCGATTTCCAGGATCTGAGCCCAGACAAGGTCGTGCGGCGGGTTCGGGCCCACTAGTGCACCCTCGGAGATGGCGTCGGCGCTCATCACAAAGTCTGCGGCCCCGATCACGTGCCGCCCAGCTGCCAAGAACGCATCCGTGAAATCGACCCCAAACGGTTTCAGCCAAGTCAGCAGTTTGTCGGCGTCATAGTCGGTGGATGTCCACGGAAGCTGGTGAGCGATGAACCCTTTGAGGATACGCAGGCCGGGATCAGCGGCCATAATCGAGTCGCGCATGACCTTCGTGATCTTTGGCGGTTGCCAACCAAATCCCGCCCATCCATTCTCCTTGGGTGCACCGCGTTCGAGCCAGTCGACCAAGCGACCAATTGGCGTCGTCGTGGTGAGCTGGCGACTTGCTGCACGCCAAGCCTTCCGAAAGGCGCGGGAATTTTCTACAGCGTTGCCGAGGCCGTTGATCAAGAAGCGCTCGAAGGCAATCACGACATCTTCGTCCAGAAGCACTCCACTCCCTTCCAGGTCGCGGGCTCCGGCGACAAGCCGCTGCAACACATCCAGCCAGTCTAGATCCTTTTCGGCTAAAGCGACGGCAGCCCGCGCTGCAGCGTTCAGCGCGGCTTCAGCTGCGCGAGGGTATTCGCGAGCCAAGCTTTCCACAGCCTCGATCACCTTGGCGTGGGCCGTGTAAGCGCCGTCACCGTCTTTGGTGAGCTGCGTCTGGGCGAGATGCAGGGCCAAGTCGTCCAGGGCGATGTCGTCCTTCGCGGCACGATCGACTTCCCGCCGCAGACGGGCGAGCGCCCCTGGCTGTAGGTTCTGGGAGTAACGTAGCAGTGACCACAGTACGGCGGCGCCGCGAACACCGCGATCGCCGAGGGCACCGATCTGATCTCGTACCACTTGTAGGCGGCTGTCGCTGAGTGCCCGGTCTACAAGCCGATTGACATCGGCTTCATCCGGCTTGGGAATGGCCGTCAGTTCTCGCCCAAATGCGATGAGCTCAAAAGGCGACTTGAGCTCGCGGAGTAGGCGCGACTCGTGCTGATGCGCAAGGTCCTGGCGCCACGACCCAGCAGTCGCCAGCCCGCCATGCAGGACAGCGCGTCGGGCGTCGTTGTCATAGGCGGCATCATCGATCACGACAGCTCGGTCCGACCAAGTCGGGGCCGGCACTGCACCTAAGGCCGCCCGATAAATCTCGCTCCTCGACGTGATCACGAATTGCTTGTCGGGCGCCCTTTGCTGGATGAGGGCGGCGATCCGCTTCGACCAGTCCTCAGCTTCGCTCCTTTTCAGGCCGGATTGTCCCCAAGGATCCTCGAGATGAAACAAGACCCGGCCGGGCGCTGCGAAAGCGTCCTCGATCGCGGCCAGTCCGGCCTTCTCCCTCACGACCTGGTAGGGAGGGTCGGCCTGCCGCCGATCGTAAGTTAGCTTGTCGGCGGTTAGACTCTTACCATAGCCAGACGGTCCAATGAGCAGTACTGCGCCCAGCTTCGACAGGCGCTCTTCGGCGTCTGAGAAATTGGCGGGTGGGACGTATCGGGCCAATTGCGGATTGGGATGCGGGATGCCGCCATACTCCTCGGCTACTTTTTCGACATCACGTCTACGGAGCGGATCGGGGACCTCAAGGAAGCGGTCTTCCACCATCCGCTTGAGCCGGTCGACGAGGGGGTCGAGGCTCTGGATGGGAACGTGCAGATGGCTGGTCAGGATCTCATCGATCTGACGCCGTGCCTCGTGGAGCGTCATGCCCTCAATCAGGGCAAAGCGACCGGCGAGGCTCTGCTTTTCCTTTGCACTCCCCTTGAGGTTGGTGGGGATGAAGGTGGCATCCGAGCGATTTCCAGGACTTTTCACTCGACCTTTTGCCAAGACCGCGTCGACGCTGGTGTTTGTAATAAAGACATAGCGACGGTTGGTGTCGCCCAGTAGCAGGGCCTTCGCGCGGGGGCGTGGCTTCGGTCCTTTGGTCCCCTTGGCGGCTTTGTCCTCCACCACGGCGGCTAAGTCCTTGGCACTCCAGAAGCCGGCCCCCTTGAATTTTACTTGCACGTGGAGCTCGCCCGTCGCCGATATCTTGAGGCTTGCTTCGGCCGCTTCCGCAGGCACGGCGAGGTTTGCCTTGACGTCGTCGTGCGAGGCTGGCTCGACGATTATTTCGTCAGCGCTGGCATCAGGACCGAACATCAGTCGCAGCGCTACCCAGACCGTCACCAGCTTCTGGTAGTCGTAGCCTTGATATGACGGGTTGGCCCCGCCAACATCGCTATCCATTTCCGTCCGCTCCCTCGGGACAATGTCGTATCGCCCTCGTTACTATTCTCACATAGAGGTTCGGGGCAGCCTGGTCGCCGACAACCGTGATCCCGCCGTCCGATTTGATCCGGGAAATCGAGAGCACACTTCTGTCATCTTGCTCGTCTCCATCCGAGAGACGAGCCCCGTTCACAAAGGCGGTCTGACCGTCAGCGTCCATGTCGGCCCAGAAACCGTCAGTCGCGACGAGCAAAGGCCGATCGTCCACTTCGATGAAGCTGAGGTCGGGCGCCGTGAAGTGCTTCGATCGGAAACTTCGCGTCAGAACATGACGCGCAGGCTCTTTCGCAAGGGTATCAATCTGGACGGATGCAAGAGCGTTTGCCAGAGTGTGCGGTTGCTGTAGCCACGTTGTCTGTCCATTATCAGCACGGCCGACGAGGCAGTCGCCCGCGTGCAGCACGACCACCGGTCCCGTCGCTTCCGAGTACAGAAGTGCGTAGCTCGCTGAGTCGCTCTGAAAGTCCTTTGCGAGCGCTGCATGAGTGACGCGAAGCTGTTCGGCCTTAGTCTCTGCTGTCGTCTCGTCGACACTGGTCACGAACCAGTCGACCATCTGTCGCGCGATTTCCTGAGCAAACTGACCGCTTGTTGGTCCCCGGGTGGATCCGTCGAGAACGATCGCCAGAAGTTTATCGCCACGGATGCCAACGCCAGCATGGTCGCGGTTGTCGGTTGTTCTGGTTCCCTGCTGACAGTGCCACTCGATTTCAAAAGTCATCTCATTCGGCACCTAACTGGCTCAAGGCGACAAGGCGATCGTAGACAATGTCAGCACGGCCCGCCGGTCCTCGAATGTTCCCCTGAAGGAAATGGTCGAAGCTCTGACCTTCAAGCAGCTCCGCAATCTGCTCGGCGATGTAGGTTCGGATCTCGGGCTCAGCCTCGGCGATTTCCTCGATGAGAGCCTCTCGGCCGTCGACGAGCAAGAGAATGTCCTCGGCATCGCGGCTCCCTATGAGGTCGCCTTCGCCGCGACCGCGATAGGCCTCCAGCTTGGTTGCGACAAATAGGGGAGCCGTGAGGCGCCGGATCACAAGCGTTTCCTCCAGCTCTGCTGGGACCGCCGTCTCAATACCCTTGCCATACCAGCGGTTGCTGAAGCCAAGGATCGCCTCGTCGTCGGGCATGAAGTCGACTTTGAGTTCGCCAAGTTTCATCCGGCAAATGACATTGTCGTCCGGCGACTCCGTGAAGCCGCGCTCGCGCAACTGGGCCATCAATTCCGCCCATTCGGCGAACCCGGCGAGATCGACTATCAGGTCGACATCGTCGGTCGCCCTAACGCCTTCGAGAGTAACGGGATCGGTTATGTAGAGAGCGGTCGTGCAGCCGCCGACAAAGACCAGCCGTTCCCGCAACTCGTCGCCGAGCGCAACGGCGACGGTCTTCAGCATTTCCTTGAGCTGGCCTTGGATTGTCATCCCAACCTCTCAGTCAACAGCTTGGCCGCCAGGTTGGCCTCCCGTTGGTTGCCCAGGCGGACGGCGTCGACGAGGGCGAGATACTCATAAAGACGCTCATCCTTTTCCGCGGCTTCCGGCACCGTTTTGAAGAGTGGCTCGACGGATTGACCCATTTCCTGGCCGCGAGCATATGGCCACACGCTGATGAGACTGCCGGCGCTGTGCAACGATTCTCGAAGGACAGGCGCGGCAAAGGCCGTCGGCAGACCGCGCTGCATGGCACCTGGGGTTGCGGGAAAGACAAATTTCAGGCCGTGAACGATGAACTCGCGTAGCTGGCGTTTGCTCGGCTTGGGTCGGCCGGACTTTCGGTCCTTGATAGCGAGGCCCGATGCGATGCTGCGGTTGAGCGAAGCGCTAACCTCGGTCTTGCTGATCCCGAGCGCCGCCTCGAGGCCACGCACCGAATATGGATCCTCTCCCCCGGGGAGCCCACGCGGTTGGGGCGGCGAACCGGCACTTTGTTCGTTGTCTTCCAAGCTCGCGAGTTTTAGTAGGATGACAACATCCTGGCTTTTCATCATCATGTCCTGTCCTTTGTCCGCGGACAGAGGACACAAAGCCACGGGTCAGTTCCGCTGTCAATCACACCACCAACTGGTGTGCGCTCAGGTGCTACGCAATTGCTGACGACCCCTGCCCCATGTATTCGCATGCAGGTCAGTTACGGGCACAATGGCATTGCTCCGCCGCCCAGGGTGCCCCTCAGCCCACGCGAAGCTCCTGGAAGGATCCCGAACAACGCAATCCCCGCGCAACGGATTGAAATATATGAACTAGCAGGACACAGTCAGACGCGATTCAATAGAATGGCGCGAAAGACCGACGGCAGGCGGGGAAACGTGGCGGTACTTACACGGCGAACAAGCGGCGACCCCAATCAACGACTGCGGGGTCGTGCGCATGCGGCCTCGGCCGAATATTACTTGGTGCACGTCACGGCGGTCGGCGCGGCGCGGGAAATCATCAGGGCTGGTCAGATAGAAACTAGGCGCTGCACCGTTTTCGATCGTCACTTGGTCTATTTCTTCGCGATGCGTCCAGCGTACAAGTTGCGTGGGGCAGAGGACAAGAAGTCCATCCTCGACTACTTTCCCTTTGTGTTTCTGGTCACCGCCCAGAATCTCGGAGTCCCGTTTCACGTTTACCCCTTCGACACCGGTGGAGCTCTTGCAGGTGCATTCGACGAGGGGGCCAGCCCCTCATATTACCTTGAGGATTACGCCCTCGAGGAGACACTTCAGGCCGTGAATGATCACATCTCCTGGGCGTTCGGCAGCCCGGCAGACTACTACGACGGCAAACTGAAGCCGGATTTCACCAAGTCGATTCCGGATTGGGATATCGGCCCTCAGACGTTCGCTAAGATTTCACAGCTTGCGTCCGTCGGCAGCAACCGTCCCGATCGTCGCGCCTCAGCAATCGAACTTGCATTTGATCGGCATGTGCCACTCAGTGACGTCAAATTTGCCATCCTTCCGTATCAGTTTCTCGAGGATCCCAATGGCAAGAACACCGAAATGATCGAGAAGCTAACCGCGGCTGGCGTTACGTGGGAAACGTACCAGTGGCGGCCGAACCGTGCACCGGCTGACTTCCACGTCGAAATCAACCGGCTCGTGCGCGAACATCTTGCCACCTGTCACCAGCTATGACCGACCGCCTCACCCTTCGGCTTGTTGGGCACTATGGATGCACTGGGCATGGTTTTGCCATGCCACTCTTTGGCCAGAGCGAGGGGGCTAACACGCTCTACATCGCAAGATCATCCATCGCTGGCGACCATCAGAGCCGGATCGCCGAGTTTGAGCCCGTCGATCTCGATGAACAGCGCAGGCTTCCACATGGGGAATCGATCGCGCTTGAAGTGGGCGACTCTTGGCACGACGTCTTCCTGTGGAACGACGTGGCATATGTAGGGACACCCGAACAGCTGTGGGATGATCTTGTTCCCGTTCAGGGCGACCTCGAATCCAGAGCGCCGCTCAGCCTGCTCGAATTGGCGGTACATGCCGGACGGGGCGAGGTAGTTCGTCTTGCTCCCGTCGCCTTCGACTTCGTTCAGGAGAAGTTTGGAGGTGTACGGGCGCGTGGCTGGCGGCGACAGTTCGTACGCCAACTGCTGGAGACAGCGATTCGTCGGGTGCTTGTTGGGGGAGAGCATGCCCTGATCGCGTCACAAGCAGTGGCTGTTGTTGAACGCACCCCCGGGGTTCTTTCCGTCGATCTGCCTGGCACCTTTGCCCGCGCACTGTTGGAAAAGGAGCCCTTCCAGCAGGCATTCGATGGCATCGCAAAGCTGGCAACCTTGCTTGGAGCGGAACTGACCGCGCTGTCGTCGGGCGCATCGATTGCTGTGGAGCAAAAGCCGGAGGATTTGACCGACGACCCGCCCGGCCCGCCCCTGAAGCCCGCTACCCCTCCCGCGCAGACCGAAGCGTTGATCATCGCTGATGGGCGGCGTGCTCGAGAGATCGCAAGCCATTTGAAGCGTGGCGAAGGCGACATGCTGCCATCTGGGAGTCACATGCACGTTGCGTCGAGTGCACGCGAACGGCGCGATTTGCTCTCCCGTACCGGGTTCATTGCAGATGTTATTGTGTTGGTCCTCGATGAAGACGATCAGGAGCCAGGAATGCTTCCTGATCTGGATGCTTTCATCAACCAGCAGGCCGCCGAAGGCGCGCTGATTGTTGTCGCCCCTGCGCTTCCGGCAAACCATCCGTCACGATTGTTCGGCATAGGCGCGAAACATTCTCGCCTCCCTGGCGAAAGCCATGCCATCCTCGACTCTGCGATTGCGAGATCGCCCTTCTGGTGGGGCAAATCCAAGCGCTCATTCGACCGTCGGATCGCCGACGTGATCGCGCTTGCCATCGTCGCGTGCCGATCACCTGTCGTCCGGCGGGAACTTCTAGACCGACCTGGGGGCGAGCCTACTCCTGTCCTGGCTGTTGGCCTCATGCCCAAAGCTGGCGACAGTGAGACCCTGCTTGACGGCCCCGGCAACTTGCGGCTTGGCTCAGAGGTGAGCTGGGTGTCTGGCGATCCAAAGCGCAGCGACCCGGCCATCCTTTTTTCGGCTCGCATCAACCCTCGAGACGTCCACAGCTACGAGATCGAAAGCCAGGTTCTGGTTGAAGGCCGGAGGCGCGGAAATCGCTTTCCCGAATTTGCCGCGAGGGTTCTGGCTCCCATATTCAGTTCACGGCGAGGCGCGCCGGCGCGCGCCGGTTTCCGTCTGGAGCAATCGCAAGTCGACAACTCCCCCGTCAGCAGTGCGCTGTCGATGCCCGACTATAGCACTACCTTTACTGTCGCAAATCCGGTCTCTACCCCGTTCAATTTGGTGGTAACCGGAGAGACACCTACGCTTGATATGATCGAAACCGCCAGCAGAGCGGGCTGGCGTGTCGCGCGCTATACGGACACCGCCACCCTGCGAAGACTCGCGGACATCGAGCGCCCCGTGACATTCCCAGATGAGGTAGATATCGGGCCCGTGCGCTCGCATGCGGTCCATCGGCGTGTCGCCACACGCGGCGTCGATCAGCGCGACGTGTTCCGCATCAGTTACGATCTGAGTTCGGAATGGCTGGATGGGCTACCCCAGGCTGATCGGCAATCTGCACGAACGAACCTACGGCCCATGCGTTCGGCCACGAGGCCGCATGGTGAGCCAAATAGTGATCTTCTTCTGACCCGTGACTTTGTGCTTGGCGATCAAGCAGGCGCCAGCCGTTTGCGGGATCTTCTGGAGCTGGATAGCAGGACGAAACTTGCGACGCGCCCCTTGAAGCGATCGGCGGACCTTGTCAGATGCTGGACGGCCCCGCCTCCCGGGTTTCAGCGGTATGCGATTGTCGACGGTGCCGTCCCGGTGGTGGTGGTCGAGATGCGTGATGACGAGGTACCAGTGCAGGACCTCTTCGTCATCGAGGGCGATCTCGCGGTGCCGACCCTGTTCCGCTCGCGCGTGTTCGCCGTGTGGGCGCGCGCGACGTTGCCGCCGGCCAGTAGCTGGATGGCGAGGTTTTCCGTGGTGAACACCTTTGGCGGCTTCCCGATTGTGCCGCCGTTCCGAATTATTCAGGAGGAAGGCGCGGTAGCACTTGTCGCCCAGGGCGCTGCTCAGTCCCGGTTGGAAGAGCTGACGCAGGAGGTAAACCACCACATCGAACGCGCGGTTGCCAGCTATCCACCGAGCGGTTGGAAAGCCGCACATCGGGTAACAGACACACTCCCCGCGATGGCCCAACTCAACCAAATGATTCTGGATTTCTATGGACTGCCGGGGGACGCTGACGACGTCGTTACCCTGCGCCGCTTGCAGCAAATGAACGCCGAACTCGACTGATCGCTGCAGTCAACGCGCTGCTATTCGTCCGAACCGCCGGCGCCACTTTCGAAGTCATGTTCGGCAGCGATTTCAAGTATCCGCACACCGTGCTTCGCCTGTTTTGCGGTTGGGGCACGTTCCCAGCCGCGGCCGGCATAGCTGCTGAGCGTGTGGGCTATCCCCGTCTGCCACTTGGCGAGGTTGCCGGTTCGGGTGCCCCAAAGATGAAGTGCGAACCATTGCTCAGCCGACAGGCGCATGCAGGCCGCTGACGAGGCATGGTCGTCGCCCGTAGATGGCATCTCCTCAGGGGATAATGTCGTATCGTCACTGCCCCATTCCTCAGGCAAGACACCTTCGATTGGAAGATCAAGCTGACGAACACCGATCCAGCATGCCTCCTTCTTGGCCCACTCGGTCACGTTCTTGCCCGCCGCGCTGGCCTGAATCTGCCGGTCGATGGCATGCGACCAGACCCTCATGAGCGCTTGCAGATCGTCTCCGATCGACTGGCGTTGCCAGATGAGATCGAGGCGCAACCGACCTCCAGTGCGATGAGACAGATACGACACGAGATAGGTCGTGATGTTGATCCGGTAGGCCGGAAACCCCTCGCGGCGGACGACCCGTTGTGCCGCGAGAAACAGGATGGCCTGAGCGATCGCGTCACGATAGAACGCTTCTTCCGGTTCCCATTTATTCCCCCGCGCGTCGCGGACGCGTCGCATGAAGGCGATGAAGTTCTTTTGTACACCGCCGCTGACGATATGAGGCAGCCTGCTCCAGCTATTCAAGAATCTGGCGAGGTCAGTCTTTGAGATTCGGTTTGCCGGCGGCGTCCTTTCACGAAATGCGCGTAAACGTGCCTCTGTCGACCCGTCAATGCTCATTGCGGTCTGGTACTGACCACGCGAGCGTTCATAGAACCAGCGCGTCCTCTCGCCGGGTGCCCAGATGTCTTTGGACAGGCGTTCCATCGCGATATGGAAGGGCTCGTTGGATGAGAAGTCAGCTTCCTGGATGACGTTCTGGGTGTTGGCGTAGCGCGAGATCTGCGGGACCATCTCCTCGACGCTTTCGGGCGGAAGGCGGGTCACCTTGGCTGGCACATGGACGCGAGACAGATCTAGGCGATCGCGCTTCCGAGCGCGGTGTATCGAGGCGGTCGTCTGACCGCCGTTGACGATCTGCATCCCCATGAAGCCGGTAATGACAGTGACGCCGGCGATCCGCTCGGTTCGCACTTCATCTGCCGTGACCGAAATGCCGTTATTGTAAGCCATGAAGTAACCGGGCTGATCTCGTATAGTGTCCCGGATTCCTCTGTTGACCTTGCCGGTTGCCTGCAGAAAGGCGCGGACGTTGTACTCGAGGATCCGCGGTCCGTAGGCCTCATACAGCTCGTACAACGTTTCGCCCGAGAATATGGCGAGATAGGTCTCATAGGGTTCGGTCCCGGCCGGCATTGCCACACACGGGATGGGCTGCATGCCCAGCGCGGCGAGATCGATGTCAATGACCTCGCGTGTCTGACCGGTGCGCATGGTGCGCATGAGGCGCCGGATATCATAGATCTCGAAGCTAACCTCGACACCTGCAACGGTTGTCGGTTCCAGTTCACGTGCTGCGAACAGGCCATCGCTGATGACGATCACGCGTGCCTGCTTCGTTCCCGCGACCAACAGTTCCGAAATCCGCTGCATCATCGCGAAGCGATCGTTAGCCGTCTCGAGATCGAGATGGATATTTCGACTGGCCGCGAGGAGCGCGCGCGCTCCTTGCCCGGCTACGCGCGTCATATCCAACGACGTTATATTTGCGGGCGTTGTGGTGCCGCTGAAGATAGCGACTAGGATATCGATCCGCTCGCCGTCGTCAGGGACGGCATAACCGCTCACCTTCACAATTCCGCTGCCTACCTTGGCTGGGAAGTAACACGTGACGGGATTTTCGATCATGCCGATTTCGGCAAGGTGCTCGGAAATCACGTCTACAAAGGCGTTCTCGGTGAACTCTCCCGCTTCCAAGTCGCCCAGCGCCCGGTCGGCGATCTCTGACTGGAGCTCGCTCGCGAATTGCAAAAGGTCCCGGTCCTCAGCCATCAGGATACGGGCCGAATGAGAGAGGAGAGCGCCGCCGGCGGGGCGGCCCAGCGCGCACATGCACCAAGATCGACTGGATACGTGCAGTCAAGGACCCCAGGTCGAAGTTCACTTCGCCGGATGTGTGGAAAATCCTCTCCAACCTCGAACAGCTGGAGACCTTCCGGAACGAGCCGTAAGGTGTAGTTTTCCTGATGCGCTTCGACGTAGCCAGCAGCCAGCAGCAGTGACGCGAACTCCGGAATGGCCGCGGGCGCTTCGCTCGCAAGCCACGACCGTACTTGCGCAACGATTCCGGGCAAGGTCAGGCCTTCTGGCGAAGGACGGAAGCGCACATGCGCCAGCAGAATTTTGCCCCGGGCAACATCCAGCTGATCGGCATTCGATATCGTCAAAGCGTCTGGAGCTTGGCGTGCAGTCGCTTTGACCTCCAGATAGCCCCCGGGAAAGCTGAAATCGTTGGGCTCTCCGCGCGGTCCAGCCCAGCTGCTGAGTGCATCCCCGACACCCAGGACCGGAACCACGTGCTCAACCAGAATGTGGAGTTCCCCCATCAGGCCAATGACAGCATTTTCCGACAGGCCATCTGGACCATGCTTGGCCATGAAAGCCTGCCAGACATGAAGTCGTCCGATTGCGCTGGTGAGCGCCGCCCGCTCATCGGTCTGGGCTGCGGCGCACCCTGCAGTGTCCGAACAGAGGACCGAAAATACGGTTGAATAGGCCGCCTGCGCGAGTGACAGCGCAATCCGTACGCGGCCAGTGTGACTGTGTCCTATCAGGGACGTGTCCACACGGAAACCTGAGGATTGCGGAACTCGGATGCCGGATGGGAAAGCCGACGCGTCGACTTCGAATATCAGTCCGGGAGCTCGGTCAGGCTGATGGATCCCGGCGAGGATCTCGCATGGAGCCTCGGTATGGATCCGCCTGAGATGCCAGCCTGGCTCGGGTCTATTTTCGGCACGCAAGGCGGCCCAGACCTCGTCGATCGGGCTCATGCGTCACCATCGTCATCGTCGCCGGCGCCGTAGATGCTATTGACAACATAACTGACAGACTTGGCATTTGCGCTTGCGGGAAAACTAATGCCTAAACCCATTGGAGCCGGTTCGAGAGGAAGGAATTGATGATCGACTACGCGGCCAAAATGCTCAAGCTTCTGCGTGCGGGCGAGCGGATAGAGAAGCAGTAGGCCGCACTTGGCGGGGCGGTATTTGCGGAGAAAGACGCCAGACGGTGCTTCAGGGACCTTGTCCGTCTTGCGCTTACGTTTCGGCGGCGCTGCGAGCGTGTCAGCCATGGCGGCTTCGTAGGAGTCCGCGCCCAGGTCGACCGCTTCGTCACGCGGATTGAGCAGCCGACGGATTACGAAGCGCTCTCCGGGCTTGATCACTCTCGGAGCGCCGGGATCCGTCCCATATCCGCCTTTCGGTTGACGGATCACCGTATTTACGGTCCAGCCGCCAAAGCTTGTTTCTTCGCCATCGCCTCCGACAAGCAGGACCTTCCATTCGGCGAGTTCGGCACGCTGGTTCTGTTGCCGGATATATCTGGCAAGCACAGGAGCGTTTGCCCGTGCAGCATCTTCATGGGTGGAGAACATGTCTAGAAAGGTAAGGACGTGACCCGCCGGTACGTTGGTCCAGAGGTGCGAGCCCTTCCATCGGTTCGTTCGGCCTCCGGGCCGCGCCTGCTCCGGATCTGGTGTATGTCTGATCCCATCGATACCGAGCCTTCCGAGAAAATCTGCAGCGGCCGTCCTGTTCTGTTCCAGAATTTGCTGGTTTGTTGAGAAAACGGTCGTTTCCGAAACGTCGCCCGCGAAAGACACCTGCAACTCAGTTCCGTGGCGCATCTTCGCGCGGGACGTGACCGTGAGGCTTGGATGGCTCCGGACGCGCAGACCGAATTGCACCGGATCGGCGCCGATCGCCTCCATTCGGTCGAACTCTCGCCGGAGCTCGTCACTCGCCTGAGCGATGTGACCGTACCAGTCAATATGATCCTGGGTCGTGAACAGTCGGCACAAATCGAGATAGCCTGGCCGATAGCCGAACCAGCGCCCCATCTGCATGAGAGTGTCATACATCGTCGATCCGCGCAGGAAATAGGTGATCGACAGTCCTTCAAGCGTCAGACCGCGCGCCAGCTTGTCGCCGCCGATGGCAATGACATTCAGCCCTTGATTCTTGTTCAAGTCATAGTCGAGTACATCTGCCGAGCTGCCATTGATCTCCCGCACGCTGATCGAGTTGATAGTCGCGCGCAATGCAACCTCAATTGCTGACCAGGCCACTGGCGGGCAGTCTTCCACGGCCAACGCGCGAGTCACAGGATCGAACCCACGCTCCCAAAGGTCCTTGAAGGGTGCAAGACCAGCCGCACCGCCGTACCGAACGGAATTTGCCAGAGTATCAAGTGTTTCCTGCACCTGCGCCAATACGCGCTTCTGCACGGCCTGGAACCGCGTTACGTGAATCAACATGCTGTTGTGATCGCGTCCCTGGCCACGTTCGCGACGCGCTGCGACGACCAGCGCGAAGCTCCGCATTGCAGTCAGCAATGATTCAGGAACGGTATCTTCCCCATCAACGAGAGGGACATGGAAGACCTTGTGAACGGGTGGCATCCAGCCTTGCGTCTCGCGACGTGAGTCGCTCGCGGCATGATCATCGACTGGAACGATTAGTTCGGGAATCCCGACTTCCGCTAGCTCAGTATCTTCATCGTCGTCACGGATACCCCCGAAGATGCGGGCGGCGCCGACATAATTGTCCGGTGTTGGCATGTTGACGATGAAGTTGCGCGGGAAAAGATCTTGGAATTCCCTGCCCGTCTCGGCGTCAGGATGAATGAAAATATTCGCGAATGGAGTAGCCGTGTAGCCGACATAGGAAACCTGATCGAAGCTGCTGACGATCTGCCGGATCTTCGCGTTGATAGCGGTCGGCTTGTGGTCGACATCGGCAACGCCATCGTTGAAACCCTGCTGACGCGTGTCAACGGACGCATTGTCGGCCTCATCGTCTATGACGAGAAGTGGCATGCCGGTAAAACGAGGCCGACCCTGATCGTTGGAGTTCGCAGTCAGCCGAATCCATTCCAGGACGCCGTTCAAAACGCTCGCATTCTTCTTGACCACCAGCAGCAATGGACGCCCGCCAGGGTGAACGCCGAAGTGGGACATCGCTTTCCAGTTGAAATCGCCCTTTTCGGTGCGATTGGTAGCCCAATCAACGATTGCCGAAGGGTCGATCTGGCCAGTTCCTATGATCCGTGAATCTGTTTCTCCGATGGGTACGCTAATCTTCCCGATAAACCCCTCATCGAGGCGGATCTGCGTCTGACTCCGCAGATTGTTGTTAAGACCAGTCAGGACGATGATAACTTTGTAGCCGGCGTCAGTCGCTTTGCAGATGAGGCCGGTATAGTTGCCGGTCTTACCCGACTGGACGTCGCCCACGACCATGCCCCGTCTGTCGAACTTTCCCTCGACCGCGGGGTCGCCGCACAGATCAAGGATACGGTCGGTGATGCGATTGAGCGAGTTGATCGCGGGCTGGGGGAGTTGCCGGCGGATCAGAAAGCTACGGTAGCGTTCCCAGAATTTCCATCTGATGTCGTCACGGCGCTGGTTCAGCCAAGGCAGATGGCCGTCATCGGCGCTAAGCACCGACTCGTCGCCTATGAACGTGCTGAAAATCGTACCAAGCTGCGCGATGGCGACGTCGCGAGAAGTGCCCCCGCGCCACTCCGGAAAGGCCGCGATCAGCCGGTCAAGGGTGGCACCGATTTCATCACGCGACAGGGGGGTAACCCCTGCGCGTTGAGATAGCCTAAGCTGCGCCATCTGGACGAGTTCAAGCTGGAAGTCGGGATTAATGGCCATCTTAGCCAACGACCTCTTCCGGGAGCTTTTCGATTGCATCCGGGTATGCCGAAAAAGGCTCCAGCATCATAAGTCGAGCGCGCGCCTCATCGGCACCAAGCTTCAGACTGGTCCTCATGTGCTGGTAAAGCGACGCGAGCGCAGCAGCCTCGTCCGTTGACAGCGTTGATGCGGTCTTAGGTGCTGTCGAATCTGCCGTCTCGCTGACATCAATCCATATCCGTTGCAGGGGAACAGTCGCTTCGATCACCGCGAGCATTTCTTCGACGATGCGGCGCTTGTCGCCAACCGCGTCAAGGGCATGACGGACCGACGGATGAGACCGGTCCACGCGATAGGAGACACCGCGGCTTGTGTGAACGGGCTCCCATGCCCGGACCAGTTGCTCACGCTGCTTTCGGGTACCAGCGCCCGCCCGCTGCGCAAAAATCTCTCGTGCGTCACGTCGCACATTCTCAGCAAGTGCCTGTAGCCGCTTGCGGAGCGATGGCGGCGGTACTGCCGACGATTTACGGATATCGACCTTCCAGTCCTGGTCACCGCTGGTCGGAAGGTCCAGGCGAATACGGGCAAGTCGATGGATGCCGTTCTGCGCCCAGCCACGACCCGGGCCGAGTCCGAGCCATCCGCCTGGCACCAGCAAGCGTTGCCCCCGATACACGAAAAAACCTTCATGCCCCTGCCAGCCAGACGGTCCTTCGGCCTTGCTGAATTCGGCGCTGCTCATGCGATCGCGGTGGGGAAGCACGAAGCCCTGGACCTCGATCGACCCACCGCTATGACTGATCGTCTCCACCGGGGTCGGCGCCGTCGCCTTATGATACGAAATGAAAGGATCCCAGGGGATCACCTTCTGTGCATCATCATCGCCGCTGAAAGTAATTGTCAGTCGCGGGTTCGGACCCTCAAGGTAGCGGTGGAAGGTCATTGAGAGGTGGCGTTCAACAGTCTGCGCCAGAGAATGAAAGCGCTGTCGATCAGTAGCGTCGTCAGTCAGCTCGCGACCGAGCATCCGGTCGAGGCGCGCGATGACGACGATGGTGCCCTTGGGCCTATCGTCAAGGAGTTGTGCGTCATCCGCGATCTCTTCTGGTACCCCGCGCAACAACTGCCATGCATCCACGGCGGCGACATGGGCCAAATCCCAGTATCGGGTTTCAACCTCGCCGCCCTCTACACGCGATGCAACCGCAAGCAGGCTCCCCTGCGAGAGCGACGCAGTTTTCAATCCGAGCCCGAACCGACCCAAATCTTCGGGTTCCCGAGGTTCCAGCGGATGGCGGCCTGCGGGCCGCATTGCCTGAATTAGCGCCGCCCGGTCCATGCCCCTACCGTCATCGCTGATGCGTACGATCGAGTTCGGCCCACGCCAGAGAAAATCGACCCGAACTCGGCTCGCAGCCGCCGCAATACTGTTGTCAATAACGTCGGCAATGGCCGCAGCAGGCGAGTACCCGATCCCCCGCAGGGACTCGAGCATCGCGCTCGCGCCGGGCGGGGCATAGTCAAAGTCCTCGTATGTTTCGGCCTCGGGCTCTGTCATGCGGCTTCGAGGCCGCTCGTGTCATCCAGCGCAGCAACACCGGTCTCGATTTGCTGTTTGAGGGTCTCGGCGACGGCACGACCGAGAATAGGCGGTACGGCGTTGCCGATTTGCCTGAAGGCCGCATTCATCGCGCCTGCAAATCGGAACCCGTCGGGGAATGATTGCAGCCTGGCCGCTTCACGAACTGAGATCGTCCGACTCTGGTGACTGTCATAGTGAATGTGGGAATAGGTATCCTTGCCAATATGCGCGGTGAGGGTTCGCGACGGCTTGAGCGGCTCCAGCTTCCACCACTTGTTGGGAAACTTGCCGGGATCGTATGGTGGGACAATGGACTGGCGAAGCAGCTGCCATGCTTCCGATCCTACGTCTTCCGGCCCAAAGCCCCTTATGCGCGCTGCATCCTCGAGCATTGTTTCGGCAAGTTGACGAGCGTGCGGATAGTCGGCCCCGTGCGGTAGGTCGCGGAAGATCGGAAAGTCCCGTGGTGTGATGCGCACGAGATGGCCACCAGAACCTGCCTGCGTTACGAATCCGGGCCAGTTCCGCATGGTATTAGCGTAATCCGACAATCCGGCCTTGGGCTGGCGATATGGCAGCACCTCATCGATCTTGCGCCGGCGCATTGCACGGGGATCCGTTAGGTGTTCCGTAATCCGTGGCAGATCGCCGAGCGCCGCCCGAACGCCAACGGCGCCGGGCAACTCGTCAGAAGGTTTGTGAACCTCGTGAAAGTGCGGACTATCCTGTTGGACGTGCTTAAGTGCCACTCGGCGTGAGTGCTCATAGCCTCTAGGCAGCTCAAGAAAATGGGTTGGCTCAGGAAAGGTCGGATCGACACCGAGTGTCTTGGCGATAGCGATGATGAATAGCCGCTCGCGCACCTGCGGCACGCCGAAATAGGCCGCGTTGAGGATGGTGTAGGCAGTCCAATAGCCAGCAGCCTCAAGCGTGTCACAGATTTCTTCGGGAACGTTGTGCCCCGCGAAATTCAGAATGTCCGGCACATTCTCGATAACGATAGCAAGAGGTTGAGTGTCGCTCACATAGTCAAGGAAGCGGCGATAAAGCGCAGCGCGCGGGTCGGTCTGAAACGCGTCGTCCCTGCCCGCCACGGCGCGCAGCTTCGATCTGCCGATCCGGGCAAATGCCTGACACGGCAGTCCTGCTGCCAGAACGTCGAAGGCAGAAGCAGCCGGCACGCCCAGGCCGAGTTCCTCAACCAGATCACTGGCCGAGACGCGCACCATGTCACGTGGCAACGCCCACGGGTCATCACTCTTGCGGTCACCGCCGAAATTGAGCGCGTAGCTTGCAGCGGCTTCTGCATCAATTTCGATGTGAGCTGAGAGCGCGAATCCTGCTGACGCCAGCCCGAGCGAAAGTCCGCCGCAACCCGAGCAAATTTCAAGCACACGAGCGGATTCACCACTGCGCAGCCGCTCTGCCTTGGCGCGACGAATGGCGTCGCGTTCAACCGGCAACATTGCGGACCTGCCTGCTTAGAATCTCGACGAGTTTCGCCTCGTCCTTTGTTTCACACTCCCAGATAACAATAACCGTCCACCCCCCCGACTCAAGCTGCCGCCTCGTATGGAGATCTCGCTTCACGTTATTCTCAAGTTTATTAAGCCAGAACTCAAGATTGGACTTCGGCGTATACGCAAATTTGCATCCGGCGTGGCGATGCCAAAAGCACCCGTGAACGAAGACGACTTTGCGGCGGCCGGGGAACACAAGATCCGGCGTTCCTGGCAAATCCTTGCGATATAGCCGAAATCGCAATCCGAGCCAGTGCGCTGTGCGTCTTACAGCGAGTTCGGGTTGCGTGTTGCGCCCCTTTATCCGCGACATCATCGCTGATCGTCTTTGAGAAGATACTATGTCCATGTTGAGTTCATCGGGATTCGCGGAACGATCCAACCTTTGCGACTGCTGCTGCGACGGCCTCCGGGGCAGCCTGAATAACAGCCAGCAAGATCCTGGCCGACCGCTCCGGACGCTTTCTCCCCTGCTCCCAGTCCCTTAAAGCGCCGACTGTGAATCCGAACGTGTCGGCAAAAGCTTGCTGGGTCATGCCCTTTGCCAGGCGGACGTCGCGTGCATCCAGGTGGTCCGAGCTCGCAGGCGGCAAATTCTCTGACTTTTTCAATACGCATCACCTCCCCCGTACTGTGTATACGGCCTAGCCGTAGGTCGCAACGGAGTGTCGGCCAGAGAACAAATAGGAAACCTATCATTCTCAGCAAGCTGTGGAAAGCGGGTTGGGAACCTTTGCATACGTGAACTCGCTCTGCCGTATCTCCAACTTGGTCATTGCTCGGACCAACGCAGCCATTTGACGGCTGAGTGGCACTGCCAATGAGAGGACCGTGGTCTGAACTGGGACGACCTCCGGACCACCTGGCGCGATCCAAACCGCGGACTGTCCGGGTAGCCAACCAATGAGAGTCTACTCGAGTTCGATCCAGGCCGGCGCGTGATCGCTTGGCTTGTCCCACGCTCTGACCTCGACGTCCACCCCAGCACCGCGTAGGCGCGGTGCCAGCGAAGGGCTCAAAAGTAGATGGTCCATTCGCAGACCAGAACTCCTGTCGTAGCCACCACCGAAGGAGAAATTCCAATAGGTGTAGACGCCCTTCTCCGGATGGACGCGCCGAACCGCATCGATCCACCCGTCGCCAAGCATGTCGGCAAAGGCTTGCCGGCTTTCGGGGAAGTAGACCGCATCGCCAAGCCATCGCCGCGGCGCCACTGCGTCGATGGGGGTTGGAACGACATTGTAGTCTCCACACAGCACAGTCGGCGCTCCCGCTTCGAGCAGCTCTTGTCCGTAGGTGACCAGGCGGTCGAACCAGCGCAGCTTGTAGTCGAACTTGGGACCAGGCGCCGGATTCCCATTCGGTAGATAGAGACAGCCAACAACGAGCCCGTCCACCTCGGCTTCGATGTAGCGGCTGTGGGTGTCATCAAGATCGCCCGGCAGGCCACGCCGGCGTTCGACCGGATCCCTTTGCCGAGCTAGAATGGCAACTCCGTTGTAGGACTTCTGGCCATGCCAGATAGCGCCATACCCCGCCTCCCGGATGGCCTCGGCCGGAAACTTCTCATCGGACGTTTTCAGTTCCTGGAGGCAGACGATGTCGTAGTTGGTAGCCGTGAGCCATTTGAGGAGCACCGGCAGCCGACCATTGACGCCGTTCACATTGAAGGTGGCGACGCGAACCATCTGTCCTCGCGGCCGTGGCTCACTTCTTTCCGAGCTTGTCCTCGACCTTCTTGCGACTGTTACCGACCGATTTCACGGCTGACTTGACGTCGGCCTTGCTGGCCCCAGTCGTTCCCGCCTCGTATTTCACCTCGTGATCCTGCCCGCCCGCGACCTTTGCGCGGTCCTGGCTGCGCCCGCGAGTTGTTTGAGCAGTAGTGGCCATTTCTTCCTCCAAGGATTGCGTTTCAATTCCCAACAACGCGGCCGGACTCTTCCGGTTCAATTCATCGGCGCGCAGTGTGGAACTGAAACCCAGGGCAGAGTATTGAATCGTACCATGTATTTGAGTTCCCCATGGCGGCCGTAGATGCCGCCCTCCCCAAAAAGCGCGCACGGCGCAGGGACTCAGAATCTATCCCGAGATATCCCCTACCCCAGTTTCTTCCGTTCCAACTCTGCACGCTCACCGACGACATACCGGTTGGCTCCGATTGGCTTTTCGAAATGAAGTTCGACGGCTATCGCGCCCAGGTCGCGGTTTCGGGCTCCGGGGTCGTGGTCTACACCCGCAACGGCCACGACTGGACCCGCCAGTTCAAGGTGATCCTGCCGCCGCTTCAGGCATTGACCAAGGGCTCGGCGCTAATCGACGGCGAGATCGTGGCCATCGACAGCCAGGGGCGCACCAACTTCTCCATGCTGAAGACCGGCATTGCCGCGGGCATGCCGCTCAAGTTCTACGCCTTTGACCTGCTGGAATTGAACGGCGAGGATCTTTCCAGTCGGCCCCTGCTCGAGCGCAAGGAACGGCTTGCGGAACTGCTAGGCGAGAGGGACCCGAACGACAGCCTGCAGTTTTCCAGCCATATCGCCGACAACGGCAAAAAGGTCTTCGACACCATGTGCGCCGGCGGCCACGAGGGCATCATCGCCAAGCGCGCGGACAGTCGCTATGTCGGCGACCGCACCGCCAGTTGGCTCAAGATCAAGTGCACGAAACGACAGGAATTTGTCGTCGGCGGCTACCGCCCAAGCGACACCGGCCGGGGCATGGCCTCGCTGATCCTAGGCACCTACGAAAACGGCAGGCTGATCTACCGCGGCCGCGTCGGCACCGGGTTTACCGAAGCGAAGCGCAGATCCATTCTCGCGCAGTTGGAGAAGCGGCCGCTAGACAAACCTGCCTTCGTATCCGTACCCCGCGACATTGCGCGCCGCGCCCGCTGGGTAAAGCCCGAACTCGTCGCCGAAGTCACCTATTCGGAGGTGACACCGGACGGCAGCCTGCGTCACCCGAGTTTCAAAGGCATGCGCGAAGACAAGCGCGCCGACCAGGTGGTGATGGAAATGCCCAAGACCGTCGCGACCACCGCCAATCTCGATCCCGCTATGGGCAAGGAGATCGCCCGCGCTGTCGGCGTTAACCTGACCCATCCCGACAAGCTGATGTATCCCGGCACTGCGGTGACAAAGGCGACGCTCGCCGCCTACTACGCCGCAGTTGCCGAGAAAATGTTGCCGCATATCCAGGATCGGCCCCTTTCCCTGGTGCGCGACACTGACGGCGACCTACAGCATACCTTTTTTCAGAAGCACAAGCTGCCGGGGATGCCCAAGGCCATTCATGACGGCCAGTTGGAGAAGATGTCCGGCAAGGAGAGCCGCATCCTCTGGCTCGACGATCTGGCGGGGCTGATCGCCGGCGTCCAAATGAACGTGCTCGAATTCCACGTCTGGGGCAGCCTTCGCCAGCAGCCTGACCTGCCGCACCGCATAATCTTCGATATCGACCCCGACGAGGGCCTGGGCTTTGGCGACGTCCAGCAGGCGGCGCTCGACATCCGGGGGGTTCTGGAGGCCCTCGGCCTCCAATCCTGGCCTTTGTTGTCCGGAGGCAAGGGTGTCCACGTGGTCGTGCCACTCGTTCCCGAGGCCGACTGGGAAGCGGTCAAGGGCTTCTGCCAGGACCTTGCCGAACTGCTGGCCCGTACCGATCCGTCCCGCTTCGTCGCGAACATGAGCAAGGCGAGGCGCAAGGGCCGTATGTTCATCGACTATCTGCGCAACGGACAAGGCGCCACGGCAATTTGCCCATGGTCCACCCGGGCGCGATCCGGTGCGTCCTGCGCCGTACCCGTCACTTGGGATGAGTTGCCGACATTCAAGAGTGCCAGCGCATTTGACGTTTTCGCTGCCGCCGCACGGGCCCAGGGGGCCGATGCGTGGGAAGGCTATTTCGATGTCGAACAGACGCTGACAGCCCGCATCCGAAAAGCGGTCCGATAGCTGCAGCCAGTCCTAGATCGTCAGCGACATCTGCCGATCGGCCTCGGTTCGCTTTCCGGTTAGATTTGAAAGTGTCACCCCGAGCAGGCGGATCCCCTTGCTGACGGGGAATACCTGATCGAGGAGGGTGCCGCTGACGGTCGCTAGGTCGGCTTCGCCCTCGATGGCGCATCCGACCGTGCGGCTGCGCGTGATCTGCTGGAAGTCGGCGAACTTGACCTTGAGCGTCACGGTACGGCCCTGGATTGATCGCTCCGCGCAGTAGCGCCAGACCTTGCCGACCAACGGCGCCAGTTCCTTACGAGCACTTTCGAGATCGAACAAATCGCTCGCGAAGGTATCCTCAGCTCCCACCGACTTGCGCTCGCGATCGGCCAGCACCGGACGTTCGTCGATGCCCCGGGCAATCCAGTAATAGTACGGACCCGCCTTCCCGAACTTCTCCTCGAGAAATGCCAGGCTCTGTGCCCGCAGGTCGGAGCCGGTCTCGATGCCGAGCCGAGCCATTTTGTCGGCAGTCGCCGGGCCGACACCATGAAATTTCCGCACGGGCAAGGCCTCGACAAAGGCGGGACCCTGCCTCGGCGTGATGACGAACAGCCCATCGGGCTTGTTCTGGCCGGAGGCGAGCTTGGCCAGGAATTTGTTGTAGCTGACGCCGGCCGAAGCCGTGAGGCCGGTTTCGGACTTGATCTTCGCGCGGATCATTTCCGCGATCGTCGTGGCGACCGGGATGCCCTGCAGATTGTCAGTCACGTCGAGATAGGCCTCGTCGAGCGACAGCGGTTCAATGAGTGGCGTATGCTCTGCAAAGATCGCGTGGATTTGCTTGGACACGGCCCGGTAGGCGTCGAATCGCGGCGGTACGAAGATCAGCTCAGGGCATTTGCGTTTTGCCGTGATCGAGGGCATGGCGGATCGCACCCCGAACTTTCTGGCCTCGTAGCTGGCAGCGGCCACCACGCCGCGGGCCGCGGAGCCGCCGACCGCCACAGGCTTCCCGCGCAGGTCCGGATTGTCGCGCTGTTCGACCGACGCAAAAAAGGCATCCATATCGACATGGATGATCTTGCGAAGGATGCCCTGGCCTTCCCGCGGTGCATCGGCTTCTTGGCTTCTGTCGCTTCCCTCGCTCACTTCGCCGTCCCTGCACTACCTGCGCATATCAAGATAGACCACACCCCGATCAAGGCAGTCTGGGATCAACTCTCGGAGCAGCGCAATGAGTCCGATTGACTCTCGGACACCAAAGAGAACAAATAAGGAACATATCAACCCCGAAATCCATTGGGAAGACAGTTTGAGAGTGTTTCGTTCATGGGTCAGCCCGTCGCCAGCCCTGCTATCGCTGCGCTTCGCGAGCGAATCGCACGCCTCGAAGGCGGGCCGGCGCGCAACCGCGCGACACTGCCGTTCGGTGTTGCCAGGATCGACAAGGTCCTGCCGGGAGGCGGGCTGGCACTCGGGGCTCTGCATGAGGTTGCGGGCGGCCGTAACGGGGCGATCGATGGGGCCGCGGCGGCCCTCTTTGCCGCCGGGATTGCCGCGCGCACCAAGGGCAAGGTGCTCTGGTGCGTCACACGGCAGGACCTCTTCGCCCCTGCCCTCGCCCAGGCTGGCCTACTGCCCGGGCGTGTCGTCTATGTCGAGGCCGGTGACGAAGCCTCAGTGCTCGCCTGTTTCGACGAAGGGCTTCGCCATGGAGGGCTAGGCGCCGTGGTTGCCGAACTGGCCCGCCTCTCCATGACCGCCTCGCGCCGACTGCAACTCGCCGCCGAAGCCTCCGGCGCCATCGGCATCGCCATCCGTCGCTGGCGCCGGCAGACCGAGGCAACCGACTTTGGACAACCGACCGCCGCGGTCACCCGCTGGCGCGTCTCCGCGCTCCCCTCTCGCCCCTTGCCGGTCCCAGGAGTCGGCCGCGCTCGCTGGCGGCTGGAACTGATCCGCGCACGAGCTGGAGAAAGCGCCGACTTTGAAGTGGAAGCCTGCGATGACAAGGGTCGTCTCGCTATATTTTCCGACCTGGCCGACCGATCGTCTGCGACGCGCGATGGGGTCATCCGCGCCCTCGGCTGACACGCCGATCGTCATGCTCGGCCGGCAGGGAAACCGGCGGCTCGTGCTGGCTGCCGATGCGGCGGCGCGCGCCGCCGGCCTGCGCGTGGGCACGCCGGCAAGCAAGGCCCAGGTGCTGGTGCAAAACCTGCAGAGCTTCGACCTCGATGCTGCCGGCGATGCTGAGGCGCTCGACAGAATGGCGCTCTGGTCACTGCGCTACGCACCGATCGTCGCCGCCGATCCGCCCAATGGTCTCATCATCGACATCACTGGCGCCGACCACTTGCATGGCGGCGAGGAGACGATGCTCGAGGGGTTGGTCTCGCGTATGGCATCATCGGGCATCGCGGCACGCGCCGCTGTCGCCGATACGTGGGGCGCCGCTCACGCCTGCGCGCGGTTCCTGGCCCAGCCGATCTTTGTTGCGCCGGCCGGGCAAGCCGCGGCGATCGTGCGGGATCTCCCGATCAGGGCCCTGCGGCTTCCTCACGATATTGTCGAAGGCCTGATCACGCTCGGCTTCGAGCGGGTCAGCGAAGTCGAGGCGGCGCCGCGCGCCTCTCTTACCCTGCGCTTCGGGCCAGAACTAGGGCGCCGCCTGGACCAGGCGATGGGCCGACGCAGCGAACCCTTCGAGCCCGTCAGATCACCGGAACTCATCGAGGTTCGCCGAACCTTTGGCGAACCGATCGGCGCCGCCGAAACCATCGCCCGCTATGCCGGCAAGCTCGTCGTGATGCTCTGCGAAGAACTCGAGGCCAAGGAGCTCGGCGCGCGCCGGCTCGACCTGCTGTTACATCGGGTCGACAACCGCATCGAGGCCATTCGCGTCGGCACCGCCGTACCGGTGCGCGACACCAAACGGCTGACCCGTCTCCTCACCGACCGGATCGAAACTGTCGATCCCGGTTTCGGCATCGAGGTGATGACCCTGGCCGCAACACTCGCCGAGCCTTTCGGAGCCAAGCAGACTATCTCCTCGCTGGTCGAAGAGCCAGAGCCTGACATCACCGACCTCATCGACGTGCTCTCCAACCGTATCGGCGAGCAGCGGCTCTACCGCTTTGCCCCGGTCGAGAGCGATGTGCCCGAACGGTCGGTCCGCCGTGTCGCGCCCACCGCGCCCGATGAGGGGACGACTTGGCCCGGTAACTGGCCCCGCCCGCCGCGTTTGCTGAACCACCCCGAACCCATCGAGACGATGGCACTGCTGCCTGACCATCCGCCGGTCTGGTTCAGTTGGCGCGGCATCCGGCATCGCGTGGCGCGCGCCGACGGTCCCGAGCGCGTTTTCGGCGAATGGTGGCAGCGCGATGCCGAACTGATCGCGGTTCGCGACTATTTCCAGGTCGAGGACGAGGTCGGCGAACGCTTCTGGATTTATCGCGCCGGCGACGGCGAGGATCCCGAGACCGGTTCCCACAAATGGTTCCTGCATGGGGTCTTCGCATGACCAGCCCGCGCTATGCCGAATTGCAGGTGACCAGCCATTTCTCGTTCCTCCGCGGCGCCAGCTCCTGCGACGACCTGTTCGCGCAGGCGGCGGCGCTCGGCATTGAGGCCCTGGCTGTCGTCGACCGCAATTCTCTAGCCGGCATCGTGCGAGCCCATCAGGCCGCCAAGGATACTGGCGTCAGGCTCATCGTTGGCTGCCGCCTCGACCTCGTCGACGGCATATCGCTGCTCGTCTATCCCACCGATCGCGCAGCCTATTCCCGCCTTTGCCGGCTGCTGACCCTAGGCAAGAAACGCGGCGGCAAGGCGAAATGCCATCTCGAGTGGAGCGACCTGGCCGACTATGCGGAGGGTCTCATCGCGGTTCTGGTTCCCGATCGCGCCGACGACTCCTGTGCCCTGCACCTGCGTCGCCTGCGGGAAACCTTCAGCAATCGCGCCTATCTGGCCCTGACCCTGCGCCGCCGGCCCAATGACCAGGTTCGGCTTCACGAGTTGTCCAACCTCGCCACCCAGATGCGCGTGCCGACGGTGGTGACGAATGACGTTCTGTTCCACGAACCCAGCCGGCGCATTCTGCAGGACGTGGTCACCGCCATTCGTCACAACATGACCATCGACGAATTGGGATTCCGGCGCGAGCGCCATGCGGATCGCTACCTGAAGCCGCCCGAAGAAATGGCGCGACTATTTTCGCGCTACCCCGAAGCCCTCGCCCGCAGCGTCGAGATCATGCGGCAATGCCGGTTCTCCCTCGACGAACTCGCCTACCAGTATCCTGAGGAGAAGATGCTGCCCGGGCTGACGGCGCAGCAGGCGCTCGAACAACTCACCTGGAAAGGCGCGGAGCGGCGCTATCCCGAGGGCCTCCCGGACAAGGTCGTGGCGCTCATCAAGCACGAACTGCGCCTGATCGAGATCTTGCAATACGCGCCGTACTTTCTGACGGTGAACGCCATCGTGCAGTTCGCGCGCAGCAAGGACATCCTGTGCCAGGGCCGAGGCTCGGCGGCTAATTCCGCCGTCTGCTATGTGCTGGGCATCACCAGCATCGATCCCGAGCGCAACAATCTCCTCTTCGAGCGCTTCGTCTCGCAGGAGCGCAAGGAACCCCCGGACATCGACGTCGACTTCGAGCATGAGCGGCGCGAGATCGTCATGCAGTGGGTCTACGAAACCTATGGCCGCGACCACAGCGCGCTCTGCTCGACCGTGGTGCGCTATCACACCAAGGGCGCCGTCCGCGATATCGGCAAGGCTCTCGGCCTCCCCGAGGACGTAACCAAGATGCTCTCCTCCCAGGTCTGGGGACATGGCGAAGGCATCGATGAAACTCGCGCGCGCGAGCTCAACTTCAACGTCGCCGATCGCCGGCTGCGGCTGACCCTCGAACTGGCGCAGCAGTTGGAAGGCACGCCCCGACATCTGTCACAGCATCCCGGCGGCTTCGTTCTCACCAATGACCGGCTCGATGACCTGGTACCCATCGAGCCCGCCCGCATGGTCGACCGCCAGGTTATCGAGTGGGACAAGGACGACATCGACATCCTCAAATTCATGAAGGTCGACGTTCTGGCGCTCGGCATGCTCACCTGCATGAAGCGCAGCTTCGATCTCTTGGCCGAGCACAAGGGCATGACGCTCGACTTGGCCACCATCCCGGCCGAAGACCCGGCGACCTACGCCATGATCCGCAAGGCCGACACGATCGGCGTATTCCAGATCGAAAGCCGCGCCCAGATGTCGATGCTGCCGCGCATCAAGCCGCGTACCTTCTATGACCTCGTCGTCGAGGTCGCCATCGTACGCCCGGGCCCGATCCAGGGCGACATGGTCCACCCCTATCTTCGTCGTCGGGAGGGCAAGGAGCCGGTCGAGTTTCCGACCCCCGAGCTCGAGCGGGTACTCGGCAAGACCTTGGGCGTCCCCCTGTTCCAGGAGCAGGCCATGCAGGTCGCCATGGTCTGCGCCGGCTTCAGCGCCGGCGAAGCCGATCAGTTGCGCCGCGCCATGGCGACCTTCAAGCACACCGGCGGCGTCAGCAAGTTCCGCGACAAGCTGATCGGCGGCATGATCGCCAATGGCTATACGCCAGAATTTGCCGCCACCACCTTCAAGCAACTCGAGGGCTTTGGCAGCTATGGTTTTCCCGAGAGCCATGCCGCGAGCTTCGCTCTGATCGCCTATGCCTCGAGCTGGATGAAATGCCACCATCCCGATGTCTTTTGCTGCGCGCTGCTCAATTCCCAGCCAATGGGCTTCTACCTGCCAGCCCAGATCGTGCGCGATGCACAGGCGCATGGTGTCGAGATCCGACCCGTCTGCATCAATGCGAGCCGATGGGACTGCACGCTGGAGCCGATTGGCGAGGATGGACGCTTCGCCGTCCGTCTCGGCCTGCGCCTGGTCAAAGGGCTAGCCAATGCCGACGCGGCCGCGATCGTCGCGGCCCGTGTCGACGAGACCTTCGCATCCATCGACGATCTTTGGCATCGCGCCGGCGTGCCGGCGGCATCGCTCGTCCATCTCGCCGAGGCTGACGCCTTCCGTCCCGATCTAGGCCTGGCCCGACGCGAGGCGTTGTGGGCGCTCAAGGGGCTCCGCGACGAACCCCTGCCCCTCTTTGCCGCGGCCTCGGCTCGCGAGCAGCAGACCGTTTCGGAAATCTATGAACCGACCTTGGTGTTGAGGCCGATGACGGCAGGTCGGGAAGTCGTCGAGGACTATGGCCATGTCGGCCTGACCCTGCGCAACCACCCCCTGTCCTTCCTGCGCGCCGATCTTGCCCGCCGCCGGATCGTCACCTGCCGCGACGCAATGCAGGCGCGCGATGGCCGCTGGCTGGAGGCGGCGGGCCTTGTCCTCGTACGCCAGCGGCCAGGCTCAGCCAAGGGCGTGATGTTCCTGACCATGGAAGATGAGACGGGCGCCGCCAATGTCGTGGTCTGGGTGAAGGTCTTCGAGAAGTTTCGCCGCGTGCTGCTCTCGTCCTCGATGCTCGCCGTCCGTGGCAGGATTCAGCGCGAAGGCGAAGTGGTCCATCTCGTCGCCCACCAACTCAACGATCTCTCCGGTGAGCTCGCCAGCGTGGGAAATCGCGATTTGCCGTTTCCGCTTCCGCATGGACCCGGCGACGAGGCCCATCGCGGCGGATCCGGGATCGATCCGCGCAGTCTGATGAAGGGCTTCAAGCCGCGCAACCTTGTGGACCCAACACTGCAGATCGATCCGATCAAAGTGAAAACACGGGATTTCCGCTAGCCGATCAGTCGGTCCTTGTTTGGAAACTCATTAAGGCGAACGGCCGGAAGGCGTGGTTTGCGGTCAGTCAGCTATTTAGATGCTGACGTCGGCTTAGCGCCCCATAGCAGATATCAATGCCACGGCTCGCTGTGGGACCTGATCCTTATCGGATGGTCCTGACTATCTACGTTGGCCTCGATCATTTATTGGCGGTATCCACTACATCTGGCTCCCAGGACAGCAAACTTTCAGGGCAGCGTGGTCCCCCGCGGCTTAGCCAACGGATTCTCTAGACGACCAGTACGATGCCCCGCGTCTGCAACTTCGTCGCCGTCCCAATGGCCTGACAGTAAAGAGCAACCTGACGGAGGTGCTCACCGGGAACGCTCTCGGTGCTGACCTCGCGGGCGGTCTTGAAGTCGACGATGGTCCAGCCGTGGAACGATCCGACCGCCTCTTCAAAGGCCAGATCGACCACGCCCTCCAGCATTGCGCCGTCCTCGAGGGTCATCATGACCGGCGCTTCCCGATGCACCTTGGCCGCTCCAACGCCCGCTGCGCGTTGGAGGATCGGATGGGCCAGGGTGCGCTGGACGGCGGAGACCGCAGCGGCCTCTTCTTCGGGCGAGGCACCTACCAATCTACCCTGAACCACAACCAGGTGTTCGATTTCGGGCCTTTGGGCATCGAGCGGCGTCATCGCCAGAACGGCATGGACCAGGGCACCGAAACGTCGTCCGCCGGGCCGCGTGCCATCATCGTCACCAACATGGTCGAAGGTGACAGAACCAAGTTCCAGGTCCTCATCTGGAGTGTGAGCCGCCCGGGAGGTGACGGTCTGGACCGCGTACGCGGGCACAGAGGCCACGGATATGACCGTATCGCGTTCATTTCGCCACAAGGCGTAGGCAGCCGAGCTGGCGGCTTCGGCATTCGGATCTGCGGGGGCTTCCAGCAACTTCTGATGTCGCAGGGTGGCCAGTTCTTCAACGTCTAGGTCGAGTATGGCGGGGTCCCACCACACGATGGAGGGCCCTTCGGGGAACGTGACATGCTCGCCCGGCCGAACCGATCCCGCGGCTGGCACTTTGCCCTTTGGGCCCCGCGAACGGATGCTGTCTTCACCGAACGGCGGACAACCTGTGGCGGACAGCGAGTTTCGCCGCGCCGCTTCAGCCGGATAGATCAGAGGGTGAAGCACGTCGTACCAACCCTCGATAGGCTCGTCACCGCAGGTGGGGACGACGAGCAGGTCACGGGCTCGCGTTGCGGCGACGTAGGCCACGCGCACACTTTCAGCACGGTCGCGCTCGAGCTCGAGGGCGCTGGCTTCCTGCAGTTCTACCGGGGCGGCGCCACAAAGGCGCTCCAGCCACAGCGAGCGTGAAGCGTCGACGTGGCGGTCCGCACTCTGGCGTACCGATTTACAGGTGGGATCCACGAGGATCACGACCGGAAAGTCCAGACCTTTTGCCTTGTGAACCGTCATGGCGCGGACACCTTCGGTTCCTTCCTCGATGATCGGCGCATCATCGACCTCGCCGCGTTCGGAATCCGCCTCCACCTGTTCAACGAATGCCCGGAAAGAAGAGGCGCGACGCTCGAAGGATCGGGCCTGGTCCACCAACCTCTGGCAGTTGGCCAAGGCCTGCTCCCCGTTTTGCCACAGGGCGATCCCGGCGTGCGCGCGCACGGCGTCGAGCAGCATGGTGATTGTCTGTGCAATAGGGCGGCTATTTCGACCGACATGAAGACGCCGCAGGATGCCGAGTGCGTCCGCGACTTCCCTGGCAAGGGGATCGAGCATTCCGCGGTCGATTCTGCGCATGGGGTCCAGCCGGCGGCGGATCGCCGCTCCGTCGGTGCCCACCTGTTGCCTGAAGACGAGAAGCGCCTCGTCGCCGATGGCAAACAGCGGACCGCGCAACGTGGCAAAGACCGATAGCTCGTCGTCCGGCCATTCGATGGCAGTCAGGGCAGTCCGAAGTGCAATCACTTCCTCACGGTCGTGGAAGGAGCGGCCGCCAACGAGCACGTGTGGGATGTGCCTGGCTTCCAGTTGCCGCAGATACGGGCGGGTCACATCGGCCCCGAAATTCCTGAGACGGCGAAACAGCAGCGCCACGTGCCGAGGCCGGATAGATATCCGCTGCTTGTTCTCCTCGATCGTCCATCCGCTTTCATTGACCAGCCACTCGATGAAAGCCGCCACGGCTATCGGCGTCGACGTATCGATCCTCGCGACCGTTACCTTACCGTAGTCTCCGTAGGGATCAGGAATGGGGAGCGCGACGATAGTGGGCTGGCCCTGAACCTCTGGACGCGCATTCTCGAGAGCCACATAGCCGCTCGCTTCCCGGTCCGCCCCGATTGCCGGCGAAAAGGCGGCGTTGACCAGTTTCTGAAGCGAAGGCGGAGAGCGAAAGCTGGTCGACAAGTGAAGCAGTTCGGCACCCATGCTGCATAAGCGCGACTTGATACTCTCGTAGAGTGCGACGTCGGCCCGACGGAAGCGGTAGAGGCTTTGCTTGGGATCGCCGACAAGGAAAAGCTTGCCAGGAACCGGACGCGCCGTCCGCCAATCTGTGTTGGCCGGATCGTCCGCCGCTAGCAGCAACAGAAGTTCGGCTTGAAGTGGATCGGTATCCTGCGCCTCGTCGACGTAGAAGCGGCCAAACCGGTTCTGCAGGTCGCGGCGGACATCCGGATCGTCCCGCACCAGATCGCGTGCCTTGATCAGCAGGTCGAGAAAATCGAGGGCACCGATGTTGGCTTTCAGGAGCTCGTACTGGGCCACGGCCGACTGCAGCTCCTGGTGCAGCAAAGGTGCCAGGTCGGCTTCGCTCGCGGCGATGAAGGCGTCGAGACGGGCCTTTGCGGCGGCACGTCGCGCAAGGACCTCGGTGTCGGTCAACTCACCAAACGAAGTCCCTGACCAGCTCTTGTGTTGCCAGCTACGCAGCCGCTGGAGGTCCCGCAAGGCAGCCTCGAGGCCATCATGGTCACGACTACGCACGCTCTCGAGACGCGTTGCCTCACGAACGAAACGCTCAATCTCCTCGAGGCACTTGGTGAGAGGCGATCTCGGTTGTGAGCTTTCGACCGCAAGCTCTCCGAGCGCAGCCAACTCCTCGACCAGTTCATCAATCGCCGCTTCGCGATCGAAAGGATCACGCCGCCAGAGATGCGGAAAGTCGCGATGCTGGCACAGACTGTGAAGCGCGCTGCGCAGTTGCTCCGGGGCCGAGTCACGTCCGGACCGGCGGCGCAGGACGCGACGGACACCTTCTGGGGGATCGGCCAGCACCGTCTGCAGCCATCTATCGAACGCCGCATCGACTAAGCCGCCGGCGTCTGCTTCCTGCAGCATCTGAAAGAGAGGATCGATACCGGCTTCGACCGGCCGCTCGCGCAGGATATCGGCGCAGAACGAGTGGATGGTCCCAATTCGCGCCAGCTCCAGCTCCTCGAGGGCCTGGTCCAGCCGGTCGCGCTCTACCCCGTCCGAGCCGGCGCGAGCCGCCTCGATTTCGAGCCTAAGGCGCAGCTTCATCTCGCCCGCAGCCTTCTCAGTGAACGTAACCGCCACGGTGGACGCCAAGGTGCCGTGACCCAGTCGGATCATGGCGACTATTCTACCCACCAGCGCTGTCGTCTTGCCGGTGCCTGCGGCGGCCTCGACGAAGAACGTCGTCCCGAACTCAGTTCGGATCCGCAACCGTGCCTTCTCGTCGCCCAGTTGGCTCATCTTGAGTTCCGCAGCCGCGTTAGCAGTTCAAGGCTATCGTGAGGCTTCCGCGCCGAGCGGAACTCTTCATAGGGCCCGCATACCGCACGGTAGTCGCACTTCTGGCATTCTCCGTGCGCCGGCGCCGCCGGCAGAAACGGCTGGCGGACTGCTGCCTCGATCGTCTGTGTCAATTGTTGGGCCGCCGAACGCGCCTCATCGTCGAGGGTGACCATAACCTCGGTAAAGCCGCCTCGTCTGGTCGAGAAATAGAGCCGACCACCGGTCACCACATCATCCCCGGAGAACAGCTTTTCTGCCGCAAGGGAATAGAGGACAGGCTGCAGCGACGCTCCTCCGGCGATGACTTGGTCGACCTTGGCATCGGCTTTCCCGGTCTTGTGGTCCGTCACCCGCAGCAAACCACTCGGATGGCGCTCGACCAGATCGATCGACCCCCGAAGCAGCAGCCCCGCATCCAGTCGCACCGGCTCGGGTTTCGAAGCCGGGTCCGCGGCGCGGCGCGAGCGCCCGACAGTCGCAAGGCCAAAGGAGAGTTCGAAATGGCGGGGCGAGAAGCCCGAGGTGTCGAGACTCGCACGGCGCAAGTATTCCCGCAGGTCGGTCCTGATCGCGGCGATCTCGTCGTCCCAAACCCGTTCAATTGCGGGTGCCAGCAGGTCACGGTATTCACCGACGACGTCAGCCAACACCTCGTCGAGCAGGCCCTGCGTGCGTTCGAGATTGCCAGGCCGGATCGGCAGGAGTCCTCCAACGTCGAGGCGCTCGAACAACGTGAAATGAACGTCATGGATGATGCTGCCGCGCTGCAGCGGGTCAAGCTCGTCCAAGGATTCGGCCGTCTCTCGGGGCGTCAGGCCATGGATGGCGCGCAGCAGGAACTTGTAGGGACAGCTGGCAAAGCTCTGAAGGGCCGTTGGCGAGTAACTACGCGTGTCCGGCAGATGAGCTTCAAGGCTGGCGCGGGTGGCGCCGTCGGCGCGCAACAGACCATCGGCGGAGGTCCACCTTTTGCTCCAGCGTTGGAAGCGAGCGCGAAGAGCTCGCGCGAGATGCACGTTTGCGCCAAGAAGATAGCGGGCTCCGCCGGCAGGCGCAGCATCGTCCCTCGCATCCATAAGGCCGGCAAGAACCGACAGGTCGTACTCAGCGTCGTCGATTGCGGTCCCTGCGTCAGTGGGAGCGGGCCAGCCCAGCCGGCTCGAGGCGTCCTCTTCGGCTCGCCGGGCCAGCTCGGCGAAGTCCGGCAGGATACCTTCCGAAGATCGCACAACCTCCAGAGCATAGAAGGACGGTACCTGACCACGGGCGCTGTCGAGATCGATACGGGGATATGAGAGGATGATGCGCTCGCTAGCAGCATCCACGGCGATTGCCAGTGCCTGGCGTTCACGGTCGAGCCGCGTCTGGTTCGTCGCCAGGGCATCGTCCAGCCTGACGCGAAGGCTGTCGAGCAGCAGCGGCTCCTCCACGATTTTGCGCGGAAACTTCTTCTCGGCGAGTCCCGGTACGAATACCGCATCGAAGCTCATGCCCCTCGCAGCCTCTATCGGTGCAACGAACACCTTGCCGTAGCGCACGCCGTCCGACGAGCTTGGTGCTTCCAGCAACAGATCGGTAATGACCTCGAGAACCTGTTCAAGAGAGACCGGGCCAACTTCCGACATCGGCGAAAGCTCGGAGAGAACCTGCCGGATATGGTCCGACCGTCGCAAGGCCCTTGTCGACAGGGCGGCAAGACGCTCGAGCCATTCCCCCCAGGTTGCGAGGTTCGGCAATGCAGCGAGGTCTTCGACAAGGGGCAGAGCAAAAGCCGCGAATGCTTCGAGGTGTTCGATCTCACTCATCAACGAGGCGACCTGAGCCTCGTCGATTTCGGCCTGCGCCGCTTCAAGTCGCAGCTGGTTGATCAGGCCATCGATCCGACGCCGCCAGCGATCGTGACCGCCAATCACGGCGGCCTCGACGAGAAGGCGCTCCCAGCGTCTCGGCGCGCGAATCTCTCTGCGACTGCTCGCCGAGGCCACGTTGAAGTCGCTTTGGTTATCCCCGTAGGCGCCATCCTCTAGCTGCTTGGCCAAGCCCACTTCTGAAGTCGGAGGGATCCAGAGGTCATCGCGCTCCAGACTCTTCGGTGGCTCGCCATCCGGCGCCAGTTCCGGCAACTGATCGAGCGACATGTATTCCGCGAAGCGCAACGCCGACAGGTTCTGGAGCGCACATTGCAGCAGCGCGATGAATGCCCTTCCTGCTGGGTCGGGGCGGGACGCACCGCGGGCAAAATGGGCGGGAACGCCAGAGCGCGCGAACACCTCCTCGAGATGAGAGCGGTAATCAGCTGGCGAGCGCAGCAACACCGCGACACGGTCAAATCGTGTGCCATTGGCGGCAAGCTTGAGCACGCGTCGAGCGATCTCGACGCACTCGCGGCCCTCACCAGGTGCGGAGAACACCGTGACCTGATCGTCTCTCGGCTCACCTGGATCTGCTTGTCCCCGGAACAGATTTAGCTGTAGCCGCTGCAAGGCACTGGCTGTGCCGGACTTCGACAGCTCGTCTAAATCCTCCGGTTCTGCGCCGAATTCGGAGCGGAGAAGATTGAGGGTCGCGCTGTCAGACGCAGAAACCAACGAAAGGCATTCGGCGCGGACGCTCAGTGCCTTGGCAAACTCGAGCTCGGCCCTGTTGGCGATTGGCACGTCCACAAGCAGCGTGGGGAGACCGAACAGCCGATCTTCTCCGGCCTTCACCGCGTCGTTCGCAAGTGCAAACATCGTCGCCTTGTCCGAGTAGCCGCCGCCCTGCAAATCGGTCTCGTACTGCGAGAGGAAGGGAGCCAGGTCCGGAGCAACTTGGGCGAGGCGATCCGGGTGAACGCGGGCCATGCGCAGCTCGTCGATGACCTGTGAGATGGCGCGACGGAAGCCAGGCATTTCGGCAACGACTGCGTAGCGGCCCAGCCTCCGGTTCTGCCTCAGTCGATGAACCAGGCCTGCCACCAGCGCATCCGATCCCAACCGGCTGATCGGTGTCAGTCCACGTTGCACAAGCAGGGACGCCGCCGCGGCGTTTGCAAGCTGGGTCCAGCTGAGACGATGCCAGCCAAACGATGCGCCCTTCGTCGACACGGTCACGCGGGCAATGTGGTTCGCGGCGTCAGCACTGCTGCCAACGATCAGAACTTGCTCGGAGCTTCCGAAACCGGAAAGCCACTGTCTAGCGTGTTTCAGCCTGATCTGGCTGGAAACCGAAGTAACAACTACAAGCCCCAAAAGCGCACCCAATAAAGTCCTCGCGCGAGACTATAGCGCATTTCCCTGCGTCCATAGGCGCTAACCTCCAGTTGCTTTTAGCGAGGCCGACGATTCATGCAGCAGAGTGTCGGCTTTGGCCAAAGCTGGCAGAGTTCTTTCCGGTCGCCAATGACCGCAACGGGTCGCAAGCTGCCGGGTGCCCCATTCACGCCTAATCCGACCCCTGGCGAACCGTCTCAACCGCGAGTGAGCCCTCCGGCAAGGGCCGCAGCAGTTCGGCTTCCGTCTTGGTCAGGTAGATCCAGTGCGCCCAATCGGTGGGACGCAGGACCACGACTTGGCGGTCATGATAAGCAACAATATCGGGACCAGGTTCTGTGGTCAGCATGGCGAAGGCCGGGCTGGAGCCATCTGTGCCTTCCCGCCATATGCCGGCGATTGCCATGAATGGCGCATCGTTCAGCGTGAACCGATGCTTTGCTTTCGGATATTTCTTGCCCGTGAATTCGAAAAAGGCCGATGCAGGGATGAGGCATCGGTTGCTCTTGTCGAAATGCCTTCCGTCTGAGCGGTAGTTGAAGACCGGCCCACCCTTCGGATTGGATGGTGGGAAGCTGAAATTCATGGGCACCAATTCAATGCCATTGCCGGCAGCGCGCATCACCGGCGCCATGTCGTTGATCCGGATGTCGTCGCTTTCCGGCAGATCGAGTTCGGTCTGTTGCGTCGGGATGCCAAGCTCGAGCGCCTGCATCATCTGGACGTATTCGACCCATTTCACATGCTGTTCATAGGCATTGCACATGCCGCGCACTCTATCGCGAAACGCAAATGAGTCGAGATGGGCGTCCCTTCGGGCCGGGCTCTCGGCTGGCGCTGAAGCCCCGCTCGCGGGTCTTCACCCTTCGGGCTTCCATCCCTGACGCGGCTCGGCCCAAACAGCATGCAGTTCCCCTTCTCCCTGTCGATATCGTGCCGCTAGAGTGAGAGGGCGGTCTTGGAGGGCCATGACGGCGAAGGGCTGGGAGAGAGGCTTCCGGCGCCCGTCATGGAGAACTCTCATGAACAATTCAGTGACTATCGATGCCAGCCGCGACGCACCCGGCGGCTACAAGGTGGATGCGAGCCGCGGCGAGCGCGTCGGGCGTGTTTCCTCGGAGTGGTTCAACCGCCCGGCTGATGAGCGCTACCTCTCGCTGTCCGCGTTGATGGCGTCGGTGCAGGGGCGGTCCGAGCGCAGCCGGACCCGTACCGTCGAAAGCGCCGCGATCCGGATCGAAGCCAGCCGCGACGATGCCGAAAGGCTCGCCCTGGTGCTTCCGGGTGCGGATAGACCGGTTGCCCCGACGCATTGGAGCTTTGGTCAACTCGCCGGCATCGTGGGCGCCCCGGCGACCTACCTGCGCCAGCTTCCGGCACCGCTCGCCGGCATCAATCTGCAATATGGCCTGACCGCGCACCGCGCCGAGCAGATCAAGACGCTTGAAGTCGAGGACGGTCGCGTCGAACTCCGCGCCGTCACCGGCCCGGATTATGGTCGCATCTATGACCACGAATTGGTCGCGGCCGTGCAGAAGATCGCCGGCAATGGCACCGGCGACACGCGTTGGAAGATCCCCGGTGTGCTCGACTGGTCGACCGGCATCTACAATCCCCGTGTCGACATCACCTCGGATACCACCACGCTCTATGCTTCGGATCGCGACGTGTTCCTCTTCCTGGTCGACGACCTCAACCCAATCGAAGCAGGCAGGCTGCCGGATGGCTCGCCCGACCTCTATTTCCGGGGCTTCTACTGCTGGAACTCTGAAGTCGGGGCGAAGACGCTCGGCATCGCCAGTTTCTATCTCCGCGCCGTGTGCCAGAACCGCAATCTTTGGGGCGTCGAGGATTTCGAGGAAATCACCATCCGCCACTCCAAATACGCCGCCTCACGCTTCGCGCACCAGGCGGCGCCGGCGCTGACCCGTTTCGCCAACTCCTCGCCCATGCCCTTCGTCAACGGCATCCGGGCGGCGCGCGAAAAGATCGTCGCCCGCAGCGACGAGGATCGCATGGAGTTCCTCCGCAAGCGCGGCTTCTCAAAGGCGGACACAGCGAAGATCATCGAGACCGTGCTTGCCGAAGAAGGACGCAAGCCCGTGAGCGTCTTCGACTTCGTGCAGGGCATCACCGCCGTCGCGCGGGACAAGCCGCACCAGGATGCCCGGCTCGACCTGGAGGGCAAGGCCAAGAAGCTGCTCGACCGGGCCGCCTAATTTCCGCAAAGCCGGGGATGCGGATTTCCGTGTCTCCGGCTGCGTGCTTTTCCGGAAGGCCGGATGTGCGGCGCCGTCCTCAGAGTGAGAGGGCGGCGCCGATCTTCGTGACGGGTTGGAGGTCGAGAGAAAGGCTCCCGGCCGCCCGTCGCGGAGTACATCCCATGGCTACTGCCAAGAAGAAGCCCACCATCACCCTCTCGCCCTCGCGCGACATTCCCTTCAACCAGCTTGTCCTGAGCCAGTCCAATGTCCGGCGCATCAAGGCCGGCGTTTCGGTCGAGGAACTCGCCGAAGACATCGCTCGCCGTGGCATCATTCAGGGCCTCACCGTCCGCCCTGTCGTCGATGAAAACGGCGCGGAGACCGGCATGTTCGAGGTGCCCGCTGGCGGCAGGCGCTTCCGGGCGTTGGAACTGCTTGTCAAGCAGAAGCGCCTGGCCAAGACCGCGCCAGTCCCCTGTGTCGTCCGCGAGGGCGGCCTCGCCGAGGAGGACTCGCTCGCCGAGAACGTCCAGCGTGCGCCTCTGCATCCACTCGACCAGTTCCGCGCCTTCCTCACCCTTCGCGAAAAAGGCCAGTCTGAGGAAGAGATCGCCGCGACGTTCTTCGTCTCGGTCAATGTGGTCAAGCAGCGCCTCAAGCTCGCATCGGTCTCTCTGGTGCTGCTCGACGTCTATGCCGAAGAGGGCATGACGCTGGCCCAACTCGAAGCGTTCACCGTCTCGGGCGACCATGCGCGCCAGGAACAGGTCTTTGAACGCCTGAAGACCTCCTACGACAAGTCGGCCTATGCCATCCGGCGCATGCTGACCGAAGGGGCCGTCCGTGCCACCGACAAGCGGGCGCAGTTCATCGGCATCGAAGCCTATATCGAAGCCGGCGGCACGGTGCTGCGCGACCTCTTCGAGGGCGACAATGGCGGCTGGCTGCAGGATGTCGCCCTGGTCGACCAGATGGTGGCCGACAAGCTCAGGGCCGAATCCGAGGCCATCGCCGCCGAGGGCTGGAAGTGGACCGAGGTCGCCCCTGATTTCGCCTATGGCCACACCTACGGTCTGGGGCATCTCCATGGTGATCCCGTGCCGCTCACGGGTGAGGAGGAAGCCACGCGCGACGCGCTTAAGGCCGAGTTCGACCGCCTGGTTGCGGAGCACGAAGGCGCCGACGAGTTGCCTGAAGAGGTCGACGAGCGGCTCGGCGAACTGGAAGCCGCGCTCGAGGCTTTTGACGAACGGCCGTTTTCCTTCGATGCCGAAGAAATCGCCCGCGCCGGCGCCTTTGTCAGCATCGCCGCCGACGGTCGGCTGCGCGTTGATCGTGGCTACGTCCGTCCCGAGGATGAAGCGCCCGCGGAACCCGAGAATGCCTCGGACGGCGAGGCAACGGGCGACGGATCATCGGCCGGCGACGAAGCCGAACCAAGTCCCAGCGCCAATACTGACGCGATCGCTGAGCCTGAGGAAGATGAGAGTCTTTCGCCGATTTCCGACCGTCTGATGACGGAACTGACGGCACACCGGACGCTCGGTCTCCGGCACGCCCTAGGCGAGCATCCCGATGTCGCCTTCCGCGCTGCGCTCCACGCCCTAACGCTCAAGGTCTTCTATCAGTATGGCTCCGACAGCTGCCTTGAGCTGGACCTCAAGAGCGTCAGCTTTGGCGCCCAGGCGCCAGGGCTTAACGACAGCTTCTCGGCGGAGGCGATCCGGGCAAGGCATGAGAGCTGGACGAAGGCCCTGCCAAAAGACTCGGCCGAACTCTGGGAAGCATTGGGCGATTGGGACAGTGACAGCCGCGCCGCTCTGTTTGCTCATGTCGTCAGCCTGTCGGTCAATGCCGTCAGCGAAGCCTGGAACCGTCGGCCCCGAGCCCTCGCCCATGCCGATCAGTTGGCCCAGGCTGTCGATCTCGACATGACCGCACGCTGGAAGCCGACCGTCGACACCTTCCTCGGCCGCGTTACCAAGGCGCGCATCCTTCAGGCCGTCGCCGAAGCGAAGGGCCAGCGGCCCGCCGACCGGATCGCCCATCTGAAGAAGGGCGAAATGGCGACGGAGGCGGAGACCCTGCTCGCCAATACCGGTTGGCTACCTGAGCCGCTACGCACCGCGGGTCGGACAACCGCAGTCGCGTTGGTGCCTTCCGACCCTGACGTCGAAGAATCGGCGGACGCAGCGGGCGAAACGGCTGTGGTCGAAGATGATGCCGTCGACGATGATGACGATGTCGCGGCAATGACCATTGCGGCCGAATAGCCTCCCATGACCCACACTGGCTCGCCGGCAACGGCGGGCCTTTTTCTTTGCAGGAGATCATTATGCGAGAACCAGCGCATGACTTGGCACGCCGTCTTGCCGACCATGCCGAAGCGGTCTGCCAGCACTATCTCTCCAATGGTCGGCGCCAGGGCAACTATTGGACCGTCGGCGATGTGCGCAATACGCCGGGTCGCTCCATGTTCGTTCGGCTTGCAGACTCTGCGAGAGGGTGTGCTGGGCGCTGGACCGACGCCGCCACAGGCGAGCATGGCGATCTGCTCGATGTGGTGCGTGAGGCGCTTGGGCTCAGAACCTTCGCAGATGTGACCAAGGAAGCCCGGGCCTTTCTCGGCCTGTCGCAAGCAGTAGCGCGTCCAGCATCTCGCGACTGGCAGAGCGCCCGGGCTCCAGCCGGCTCCTCCGAGGCAGCCCGTCGGCTGGTCGGCATGTCGCAACCGATCATCGGCACCGTCGTGGAAACGTATTTGCGTGGTCGCGGCATTACGACTTTGCAGGGAACCGGATGGCTCCGTTTTCATCCGCGCTGCTACTATCGCCCCAACGATCATGGACCGACCGAAACCTGGCCGGCGATGATCGCCGCCGTCACCGATCTCGATGGACGACTGACCGGCGCGCACCGCACCTGGCTCGCACCGGACGGCATCGGCAAGGCGTCCGTCGACACGCCGCGCCGGGCCATGGGTGACCTCCTCGGCAACGCCGTCCGCTTCGGAGTGCCCGGCAGCGTCATGGCAGCGGGCGAAGGCATCGAGACGACGCTTTCACTCAGATGCGCCCTGCCCGACATGGCCATGGCGGCAGCTCTCTCGGCGGCGCATCTCGCTGCCATCCTGTTCCCGCCGACGCTGAACCGGCTCTACATCATCCGCGACAACGATCCTGCCGGTGACGATGCCCGCGACAACTTGATCGAGCGGGCGACCGATGCCGGGATCGAGGCGATCGCCCTCTCGCCGAGGATGGAGGACTTCAACGAGGATCTCCGCTGTTTGGGCCTCGCCACGCTTCGCCAATCGATCGCGGACCAACTGGTTCGCCGGGATCGCTTTCGTTTCCTCGAACGTGTGGCCTGACCCGGGATGGAGTGCGATGCTGTGCGGTTCACGAGGCCGCCGTCACGCGCCCCGAAGCACCGCCGGAGAGAGCCACGACCCGGCCTTCGAGAGGGCGATCGGGCCCACAAACGGTCCGGCCAGGCAATGGCGCCGGCCGACTATTTTCCGGCGGCGGCTGCGCCGCCTTTCCATCGCGAGGCAAAATAGTCGGCCTCTGCCATCCTCCGCTGCCGCTCCGGCCCTCCGCGTCGCTCCGGGTGCGAGGCCATCCCGCCCGTGGGCTTTCGTCGCCATGAAGGCCGCAAGGGTCGCGGTCCCACCGACGGGAGCATCCCATGAGCGCACACGACGAGTCCGAACCGCACCACGCAGCGTCGCCCACCGATCACGTCCTCACCGAACTCCAGCTCTATGGCTGGCGCCCTTTCGCTGATGAGCCCGATACGCGGCCACTCCCCAACGGCGACCATGTGGCCGGAGCCGTGGCGGACATCTTCGACGCGCTCATCGCCACACTGGCCGACACCCGCCTCGAACCCGACCTCGACGACCTGCTCTGGTCCGTTACCAACGTGTTCCATCGCGCCGTGCTGCGGATCGAGCGGCAACTGGACGATAACGAGCAGACGCAGCGCCGCCTGCAGCGCGAACAGGACGGCACCGAGATCAAGGCGGTCGAACTGGAGAACCTCACCGCCCAGGGCCAGACCATGATCGAGCGGCGCGACGCCTTCGAATTGATGCGGGACCAGGCTGCCGAACGCTCCGAGCAGCATACTGGCTCCGCCTGGCGTCCGCGCACGGGATCGATGGTCAACCATCGGCATCTGACCGCCGCGATGATCGACAGCCGCGACTTCCTCTCCGCCCGGCGCAAGGCCGACACCGATGTGATGCTGCCCGTCGGCCCCAAGATCGCCCTGACCGGCGGCCTCGATTTCAACGACCACCGCCTTATCTGGGACGCGCTCGACAAGGTCCACGCCAAGCACCCCGACATGGTGCTGATCCACGGTAAGTCGCCAAAAGGCGCCGAACTGATTGCCGCCAAATGGGCCGACAATCGCAAGGTGCCGCAGGTCGGCTTCGCCCCGAACTGGGACAAGTATGGACGGGCCGCGCCGTTCAAGCGAAACGACGCGATCCTCGACATCCTTCCGATCGGCGTCATCGTATTTCCTGGCACCGGCATCCAGGATAACTTCGCCGACAAGGCGAGGAAGCTCGGCATCAACGCGTATGATTTCCGCGATCGGGGTGGCTCATGAGCGCCACCTTGCGATTGCGCGTGCCGCACTCGACCAGCAATTCCGCGGACCGCGTCACCGGCGGCCCGATGCCGCGCGATTACAACAACCACCACCTTCCCTAAGCAATGAAGGCTCCCCTGATCGGGCGAATTGGTCTAGACTGATGTCTGCGCCGTGGTGGTGGTGGTTGGCGCAACCCGTGCAAAACTCTGCATGGAGATCACCACCATGATCATCATTGCCATTCTCGCCACACTTGCCGGTATAGCCGCGCTGTGCTGGCTGTTGTTCAATCTCGCCGTATTCGCGCTGCCGCTGTTCGCCGGCATCGCCATTGGCACCTGGGCACATGACACCGGAGCCGGCATCCTTGGCGCCGTCATCGTCGGCGCCATGGCTGCTGCGATAACCTTCGGTCTCTTCCAACTCCTGCTCCACGTCGCGCGACCCGCCTGGACAAAACTCGTTGTTGTCCTTGCCTTCGTCGCCCCCGCGGTCGTCGCCGGCTATCACGCAACCTTAGGCATCGTGAAGCTCACAATGCCCTCTGACACCTGGCAGGTCGCTTTCGCTGTCGGCGGAGCGGCAGCGGTCGGCGTCACCGCGTTCATGCGCCTGACCATGATGGCCCCGCCTGGGCCAGCCGGACGGGGCGTTGCGAGTACCTCGTGATGAGTGTGGTCGGGACCAGATCAGGCCCGTGGATTCGCCTTCCATCGCCAATGGGGTTGCTGCTGGATTGGGGTGAGTTCTCAGCACGAGCATGCGAGCCGGAGAGCGAGACACCTGCGGAGCCCAGTCCAGTAGCCCCCCGAGTACCGGCATAGCCATCTGGGCGACAAATGGTGGGGACGTCCCGCACTGCCGGAGCGACGAGACAACTGACATTCGTCCTGATCCCGGTGAGGACAGCGGGTCGCGCGCTGAGCCTGTGGCCGAACCGGATTTGGTGCCAGAGCCAGCCAAGTTCTCCTTGCGGCGTTCTGCCTGTACGACCGCTCCAATACGGTCTCTCTCGTGGCTTGATCTGGCCGAAGGCCGGCTTCGCCTCGATCACCTAAGGCGCAACAGCGCCGTCAAACTATCTTCCCCTCCCGGCTGCGCCGGTGTTCCTCGCGAGACAAGATAGTTCTCCTTTGCTGTCGGAGCCCCTTCGGGGTGCGCCGCCGATCGCCTCCGGCCTGCCGATCGCCATCGAGACCGCAATGGTGCGGACTCGAGCAAGAATCAAGGAGAACTACCATGGCTACCATCGGCACCTTCAAGAAGTCCGGCACCAACGAATTCACCGGCGAGATCGTCACCCTTTCCCTGCAGGCCAAGAACGTCCGCATCGCTCCCGACGCCCGCGCCAGCGGCGAGAATGCCCCCAGCCACCGCGTCTTCGTCGGCCGGGTCGAGATCGGGGCCGCCTGGAGCAAGCAGTCCAACGAAGGCCGCGCCTACCTCGGCCTCAAGCTCGACGATCCGAGCTTCACCGCCCCGATCTACGCCAACCTCTTCGACGACGAGGAAGGCGAGGGCTACAGCCTGATCTGGTCCCGCCCGACCCGCCGCAACGGCGACTGAGGCTCCCCACCCC
>NZ_JBVVQX010000009.1:188621-216606 GCF_055811675.1 Mesorhizobium sp. WSM4808 | reverse complement strand
GGCCCGGGCGGGGGTTTCACGTGGCTCCGCCACGGGTCGAAGGACCGCGCTTTTTCGCGCTAGAGTCCGGCCGTTTCAACAGGTCAGACGCTTCCACACCGAGCACTTTGGCGAGGCTGTCCACGACGTCGATCCCTGCCGCATAGACGCTACGTTCCAGCGAGCTGATATAGGTTCTATCAATGCCGGCACGATGCGCGAGTTCCTCTTGCGACAGCCCCTTCGCCCGCCGTTGCGTCCTCAGATTGTGTGCCAGTATCTCTCGTATCTCCATGAGACCGAGGACACGGCCTTGTAGAGAATTCTGCCACGGAGTATTTTCTACAACATGATGTTCATGCCTACCGGCCTAAGCACGGATCGAGATCAGTCTCCCAGGCGCTTGATAAGCACCGCGGGGTCTACACCCAGGGCCTCAGCAAACCGGCCAAGAATTGTGACGCTCGCGGGTTTGTTCGCGCGCTCGATTGCGCCGACGTACCGCGCACTCGAGTCGACGCGTGACACCCTTCTGCCTGGCTGGCGCATTGATCATGCTTACAAGCCCGGCGAAGACCGATATAGATCCGTTTCAAGGGGGGGAAGTACACAGATGGCGTCAGCTGAATTCTTCGACGCTCCACCGGACAGCACCGAACTGACGGACTATGACCGGTCGCACATGAAGGTCTATATGCGCGTTCTCGATGCTGCGGCCGACGGCGCCGATTGGCGCGAGGCCGTTACGGTGATTTTCGGCGTCGATCCGGATGCCGAGCCCGAACGCGCCCGGCGCGTCCACGACAGCCACCTTGCTCGGGCACGCTGGATGACGGAACACGGCTACCGTCAGCTCCTCCGCGATGGGCACGACTAGCCCACGCGATGCGCGCGGGACATCACTCGGTGCTTCCTTAAACTCTTCCCAAGACATCAGGTTTGATAAACGCTGTCCGCCCCACGTTTCGGCAACGAGGAGCACGATGACGGCCGACACATCCCGTTGGAGGACTTCGGAAGCATACGACTTTCTGGACTCCCTCGACCCTCCCGACCTTGCCTGGGAATGGCTCAGGCGCAATCCCGATTACCAGCAGGACTACGCAAGCGCCGACAGTCCTTCCCTGAAGCATCAGCTCCATCGGAAATGGGGCCTGCAGTTTTTTCGTCCCGCCGTCGTTGAATGCTGGCGAGGGTCCGGTGTTCTGGTCGGTCGAGGCCGATACGAGCGCCGTACTGCTCACGCACGCGCCAGCCATTGTGCCGGCGGCCGGGAACCTCTCTGTCGAGTTGCGCGAGACCTTGCCGCGCGCGGACGAGCAAGGCGTGCACTTCCTCCTCAAGACCGGCAGCCAGACCGTTCGGCTGGTGCGGCTCCCCGGTGTCCCGACCGGGGCGCCTCTCGCTGCACTCGTGCCGCTTGACGCTCACGGTGCCGACAGGATCGAAGCACTCGAACGGCTTTTGCGCGCTTTGCGGGGGCGGACCGTTCCTGACGACCGACGGCTGACACCGCAGCAGAAGCGGCGGCACCGGTACATGCTCCAGGCAACCGACGGCCGCAGGAGCGGTGCCAGCTATCGCGAAATCGCCACCGTTATCTTCGGCCGTGACAGAGTAGCCTCCGAGCCGTGGAAGACCTCCACCGTGCGGGCGAGCGTCATCGGCTTGGTCAAGGACGGCCAAGCCATGATCGCGGGCGGGTATCGTCACCTTCTGCATCATCGTCGCAAGGAATAGCCCAAGCGCGGTGCGTTGAGGGGTGAGGAACTTCGCCCTTCAAACTTCCTCATCCCCCAGCCCAACAGTCTTCGCCACCGTGGTCGTCATCCGCCGCCAGCATCCGGCGGTCTCAATGAAGCCCCGGAGGCCCGACCATGACTTCCAATCCCGCCGGCATGCCGCCGCGCTACCTCAGGACACCCGAGGCTGCGCGTTTCCTCGGCCTCTCTGACCGGACCCTCGAAAAGCACCGAACGTATGGAACCGGGCCCGCTTATCGAAAGCTCGGCGGCCGCGTCGTCTATGCGCTCGAGGATCTGCAGGCCTGGGCCGACCGCGGCACCAAGACGTCCACCTCCGATCCTGGCGTCGGCACCGTCCATCCAGCCCGCCGCCTCCAAGCACGCTGAGCGGTGATCCGATGACCGCATCACCGTACCAACGCAGCGAACGCGCCCATCTCGATCCCTTCGACGCATTGAGCGGCGACGTGCCGCCACGCGACCAGCGCGATCTGATGGCTCACCCCTTCTTCTCCCTCTCCAAATCCCGCCGGGTCGCACCAATCCATTACAAGGCCGGCGACATCGAGCTGCAGGTCTATGCCGTCGCCGAGCATGGCATGGCTACGATCTGGGATGCAGACGTGCTGATCTGGGCGGCAAGCCAGATTCTGGCCGCGCAGGACCGCGGCCTCCCCACCTCGCGCTTCTTCCGCTTCACACCCTATCAACTCCTCAATGCCATCGGGCGCACCACCGGTGCCCGCAGCTACTTCCTCATCAAGGGCGCACTCACCCGCCTCCAGTCGACCGTGATCCGGACGACGATCCGCCAGGGCGAGCATTGGCGGCGCCAGCAATTCTCGTGGATCAACGAATGGGAGGAACTCGCGACGCGTAGCGGCCGCGTCGAGGGAATGGAATTCGTCCTGCCCGAATGGCTCTACCAGGGCATCATCGACCGCCGCCTGGTCCTTGCCATCGATCCAGATTACTTCGCACTGACCGGCGGTATCGAGCGCTGGCTCTATCGCATCGCTCGCAAGCACGCCGGTCGCCAAGCCGCCGGCTGGCGCTTCGAATTGCACCATCTCCATGCCAAGAGCGGATCTCTTGCGCGCTATTCGGACTTCGCAATCGACATCCGCGCCATCGCACGACGCCAGCCGCTCCCCGGCTATTTGCTCGCCATGGAACACCGTTCGGGCCGTCCCGAACTTGTCCACATCAGCCCTGTGGAAAAGCTGTGCGCAACTTCGCCGGATATCCGTACATCAGGCGCATCCGGTATCCGTACATCAGGCGCAAACCTATCTGTACTTCAGGCGCAGGAACCTCATTTAAGTCCTTGGCCCAACGACCGGAATCGCTCCCGTAAAGACTCTAAAGAAGAATCTAACTCTTACTATTTGGAAGCGCGTTCCGGGGATAACCCGTCCACTTCCGGTCCCTCCCGCCGGAGGAACGGCCGATGATCGTCGCCCTCCTCAACCAGAAGGGCGGCGTCGGCAAGACGACGCTGGCGCTGCATCTCGCGGGAGAATGGGCACGCCGCGGCAGGCGCGTCACCCTGGTCGATGCCGACCCGCAAGGCTCGGCGCTCGACTGGTCGCAGCAGCGCAGCCGCGACGGTGCCCCGCGCCTGTTCGGTGTCGTCGGCCTTGCCCGCGACACGCTGCATCGCGAGGCGCCCGAACTGGCCCGCGATGCCGATCATGTCGTCATCGACGGACCGCCGCGTGTTGCCGGGCTCATGCGTTCGGCGTTGCTCGCCGCCGACCTCGTGTTGATCCCGGTTCAGCCGTCGCCGTTCGACGGATGGGCCTCTGCCGAGATGCTGGCGCTTCTAAACGAAGCGCGCATCTATCGCCCTCAGCTCGCCGCGCGGTTCGTCCTCAACCGCTGTGGCGCCCGTACCCTGATCGCTCGCGAAACTGCCGAGACGCTCGCAGATCACGATCCGCCCGTCCTCTCGGCGACCGTCGGCCAGCGCGTGGTTTTCGCTGTGGCCGCGCAATCCGGTCGGCTCGCTGGCGAGATGGACGACGACACCCCCGCAGCACGGGAGATCGCAGCACTGGTGGCCGAGATCGATCGCCTGCGCATCGGGCCGGTCGCGCCATGACCGGCCGGACCGCCAAGCACGGATTCGCATCCCGTCCCGGCGACCCTGATCGCTGGATCAAGTCCGCGGTTGAGTCGCCGCGAGGCGCCGCCGCCTCCGGCTTCACCGCGCGACTGACAATCGACGTCACGCCCGAACTGCGAGGCCGCATCAAGGTCGCCGCCTTCCATCGCGGCACGACTGTCGCCGACATGCTGCGCGAACTGCTTGCCCGCGAGTTTCCTGCCGACGACGGAGGCGCCAGATGACCCAGCCCTCCTCCCTACCACTGAGCATGCGGGCGACCGTCGACGGCCCACCGCCCTTTACTACGCTGGTCGAACTGACCTGGCGTGAGAAGCGGATCGAATACTGGATAAGGTTCGGTCGGCAGACCCACGAACAAGTTCTCGATCGGCATCGCCGTCTCGTCGGCTTCCGGCCCGGCAGCACCTTCGCCTTCGTCCGTTGGGCGGCCAATGACTACGGCACCGTGCTGTCGCGCATCGACATCGTGCGGACGATCAACCGCGGCGAACCGTTCCAGACGCTGCCTTTCGTCAGGCCCGGCGGTGACATCCTGCTCAAGGTCGAGGGCTGGCCGAAGGTCGCCCGAGTGCTCGAGATCATCGATGCGATCGAGGCGCTCGGTATCGATGCCTGCGACGTCGTCACCGACCACTGGCGTCACATAAGCCACCGCATCACTGCCGGCCTTGAGCCGCGCGACTATGACGTCGACCGGCACGCAGCATGGCTCAAGCGTCGGCAGGTGGAGCAATGAGCCGGCGCGCGATCATCACGACAATGCTCGCCGCCGCCACGCTCGTCGCGGCGCCGGCCTGGCTAGGCTACGCCCCTGCCTTCATTTGGAACGCGTCCCCCAGCGTGCCGATCGGGCTCTATCGGCTTGCACTGGTCGAGCGCCTCGATATCGGCGACTACGTCGTCGTCACGCCGCCCGAGCCGCTGGCCGCGTTTCTAGCCGGACGCGGCTATCTCGCTCGTGGGGTGCCGCTGATCAAGCGCGTACTGTCACTCGCCGGCGCCACTGTCTGCCGCCGCGGCGCAACAGTGTTCGCGTTTGACCACGCCTATGGCGAGGCGCACGAGAAGGACACCCTCGGCCGTCCCCTGCCCTCTTGGCAAGGCTGCCGGAGGCTCGCCCACGGCGAGATCTTCCTAATGAACTGGGACATGCCCGACAGCCTCGACGGCCGCTATTTCGGCCCGCTCCCCATCACCACCATCGTCGCACGCGCGCTTCCGGTCTGGACCGACGCCGAGGGCGACGGCCGCTTTCACTGGCACCTCGCCGATCCAGCCGACGCGCCGTGACCTCACTTCCCACCGCCAGAAAAAGGAGATTCCCATGGCACAGATCGGTCAGTTCACGCGCACGCAGGCCGGCTACTCGGGGCGTGTCCGCACGCTCTCGCTCGACCTCGCCATTGTCTTCGTCCCCGTCGACAATGCCAATATCGAGAACGCGCCGGACTACCGCATCCGCCTCGGCGACGAAGACGGCATCGAGATCGGCGCGGGCTGGCTCCAGACCGGCGATCGCGCCGGCGCCTACATTTCCGTCATCCTCGACGATCCCTCGTTCGTGCAGCCAATCCGCGCCCGCCTTTTCCAGTCGGACGAGAACGGCCGCGACTGGGGCCTGCATTGGACGAGGCAGAAGAAGAATTACAATCTGGACAAGCCGCTGGACTGACCGATGCCCATAAACCGTATTGCGCGCGCCACTCGGCGGCAGGGCATCTGTTGTCGTGTCGCCTTCCTTCTCCTTTCCGGCCTTCCGGTCATCTCACCCCCAGCCGCCTTGCTGGCGCAGGATGAGTTGGTCGTTCAGCCGGCGGCCGCTCGCCGTTTCGCCGCGCATATTGCGGAGGCATCGCAACGCTTTCGTATCCCCGAGGCATGGATACGCGCCATCCTCGATGCCGAGAGTGCGCAGGACGTTCGCGCTATCTCCGACGCCGGAGCGATGGGATTGATGCAGGTCATGCCCGACACCTGGGCAGAGCTGCGCGTCCGCCACCGGTTCGGCGACGATCCATTCGATCCGCGCGATAATATCCTCGCCGGCACGGCCTATCTACGCGAGATGCTCGATCGCTACGGCAGTGTCGGCGCCATGCTCGGGGCTTACAATGCGGGTCCAGGTCGCTACGACGAGTATCTCTCGACCGGTCGCCCGCTCCCGGCCGAGACCCGCGACTATGTCGGCAAGCTCGCTCCGCTGCTCGGCGGTAGCCCGTTGCCTGAGAGGACAGACACTACGCCACGGCTTGCCGATTGGCGCGACGCACCGCTCTTTATCGTGCCGGCCAGTGGCGTCTCCCCTGCCGATTCACTGCAGCGTGACGGTCAAACTGACGGAGAGGCGACGGCGGAGCCGCAGCACGGTGATGATGCAAAGCCACCACCTTCCGACGGCATTTTCGTCGCCAGATCAGGCGGGAATTCCTAGCCATGAGCGCCGGGCTGCCCTTTCGCATCGCCGGGAACCGCCGCGCAGTTTGGAGGGTGCGCAGGTGGTTACCCACAGCAGCAACCGGGCGATGGCAGGATAAAGGGGCGCGATGTGCGCGGCGGTCGAACGTTTATATTTCAAGTACTTGCGACAGGTTTTTGAGATGTGCGCCTTTGGTGCCCACATCGCAAGACCCGCACTTCATCAGCAGTTTCAACGCCGTAGCGCGATGTGCGGAGCCTCGATCATGAGCGACCAACGTGAGTTCCGCATCCGCCCGGGCCGCATTCGTTCGAGCAAGACGCAGCGCGCGCGACCCTTCATCGCCCAGGCACTTGCCGCTGCTCAAAGGGCCGGCGCCTCCCGGCAGGGGAGGATCGGGCCCGGCAACCGCTCGCGCCTTGGCCGCGGCCAGCGAGCTTCGGTCCAGGCCAACCGGCTGCTCACAGCGCGCTCGCGCGGCGCCGTCATCAAGGCCCGTGTGGTTCGTATGAACCTGCGCGGCGGGAACCTGCCGACGCACCTCGCCTATCTTCGTCGCGAAGGCGTCACCCGGGACGCAGAGAAGGCCAGGCTCTTCGGTCCCGAAACAGAAGAAGGTGATGCCGATGCCTTCTCCGATCGCTGCAAGGACGACCGCCATCATTTCCGTTTCATCGTCTCACCGGACGACGCGCTCGAGATGTCCGATCTCAGGGCGTTCACCCGCGATCTCGTCGCGCAAATGGAAAGGGACCTCGACACGAAGCTCGATTGGGTCGCCGTCGATCACTGGAACACGGAACATCCACATGTTCATCTGATCGTTCGCGGCGTGCGCGACAACGGCGAGAACCTCGTCATCGCGCGCGACTACATCAAGGAGGGCATGCGTGACCGTGCGCGTGATCTCATCACACAGGAGCTCGGCCCTCGCACCGACCACGACATCCGACGCGCCCTCGAGCGCCAGGTCGAGGCTGAACGCTGGACCAATCTCGACCGTCAGCTCAAACGTGACAGTCAACAAACCGGTGTCATCGACCTCGCACCGCGCGCCGGCGAGCAGCCCGACGAATACCATGCGCTGAAAATCGGCCGCCTTCGTGCCCTCGAACGTCTCGGTGTCGCTCACCAGATCGGCCACGGCCAGTGGTTCATGTCCGACGAAGCGGAAGCGACGCTGCGCCAACTGGGCGAACGCGGCGACATCATCAAGCGAATTCACCGCGGCCTCGCTGACGCAGGTGTCGAGCGCGGCGCTGTCGTCTTCGTGCTTGCTGGAGAGGAACTGCAGGAACCAATCATCGGGCGCCTAGTCAAGCGCGGGCTCGACGATGAGCTCAAGGGCACGGCCTACGCCGTGATCGATGGTGTCGACGGCCGCGCCCATCACATCAGGCTTCCCGACCTTGATGCCGCCGGGGACAGCGCGCCAGGCTCGATCGTCGAACTCCGCAGCTTTGCCGACGCGAAGGACCGCCGCCGGGTTGCGATAGCAGTTCGATCGGACCTTTCGCTCGAGAGACAGGTCACGGTTACCGGCGCCACCTGGCTGGACCGACAGGCCGTATCCGACGATCCTGTCGCCCTGGGCGGCGGCTTCGGACGTGATGTTCGGGATGCCATGGAACGGCGGGCCGAGCATCTGATCGAGGAAGGTCTCGCGCAACGCCAGGGCAGCAGGCTGATCTTCGCGCGGAATCTGCTCCACACGTTGCGGCGCCGTGAAGTCGAGGCGCTCGGGGACAAGCTAGCCGCCGGACTCGGCCGCCCATTCAACAAGGCGTCGACCGGTGAACACGTTACGGGCACCTACCGCCAGCGATTTGCCTTGGCGTCGGGTAGGTTCGCCATGATCGATGACGGCTTGGGCTTCCAGCTCGTGCCGTGGACACCATCGCTGGAAAGGAAGGTCGGTCAGCACGTATCGGGAGTCGCCCGTGGCGCCGGTGTGGATTGGAATTTCAATCGTAAGCGAGGCATCGGCCTTTGAACGACGGGGTGCGCCAGTGGCCGATGCTATTGCGAGTAGCCCACTGCCTGGCCGGCGGCCTTGGTGGCTCGCTCGAGGAGGCGTGGTTCCGACGCTTTCTCGCAAAAGGCCGCGAAGGAATCCGTTGCGCCCATCCAGCGCAGGTCGTCGACGTCCTCGAAAGTGGGGGCGTCGCTTCGAAGCGTAGCAAGGGTCTTGAACAGCAAAGCCGTCGCGTGCCGCTTGCCAAGTACGTCGTCAGGAAAGCGTTCAAGGGAGCCAAAGCGGGCCAGGAGTCGTGCCGCTGACACGCGGCCGATCCCGTCCAGGCCCGGATAGCCGTCCGCGCTATCGCCCACCAGGGCGAGAAAGTCGGGGATCAAGGCGGGATCCACACCGAATTTCTCGCGCACACCAACTTCGTCGCGGATCGTCTTGGTTTTGCGATCCACCTGGACGACACGTGTTCCCCGCACGCTTTGAGCCAGGTCCTTGTCCGGCGTCCAGATGCAGACCTTTTCGACGCGCTCATCGGCAGCCGCTTTGTGTGCCGCGGCAGCGAGCGCATCATCGGCTTCGAAATCGATCATGGGCCAGACGACGACCCCCATCGCGGCAAGGGCGTCCTCGAGCGGGTGGAACTGCGCGAGCAGCGCCGGCTCGATCCCCTGCCCGGTCTTGTACCCGGGCCACAGACCGTTGCGGAACGACTCGATGACATGATCCGTCGCCACCCCGAGATGTGTGGCTCCGCCCTCGACCATCTCCAGGACGGTATGCAGCACGCCAACGACGGCGCCAAGCGGCTTATCCTGACCGTTATTGAAGCGACGTTGGCCATAGAAGTGGCGGAACAATTCGTAGGTGCCGTCTACCAGGTGGACAATCATATGGTGGTTCGCGCCGAACGTTTTGTTGAATGAAGGCAGTTCGACAGCCTAGCGCATTTTGCGAGCGAGCCTGTAGTGGACCGGGCCGATAATTCCCGATCCCGTTGGGAAGCCCGGTCACCTACCTGAGCAAACACCGTGCTCCCCGGTTTTTCTTCGCCGCGGCACGCCGCGACACGACCAGTGTCGAGATGATCTTGAACCATGAACCTGTGTAGGCCGACCTCTGCTCTGCAGGGAGAAGGCGATGTCGGGAACGAAGATACTTTGGGGCCAGATTGTTGTCGTCGGCATCATTGTGCTTGCCGCGATCTGGGGTGCCACGCAATGGACGGCTTGGCGGCTTGGCTTTCAACCTCAGCTTGGCGCCCCATGGTTCGATCTCGCAGGCTGGCCGGTCTATCAGCCGCTCGCCTTTTTCTGGTGGTGGTTTTCCTACGACGCCTATGCGCGCACCATCTTCAACGAGGGCGCGATCATCGCGGCGTCGGGTGGCTTCGTTTCGATCGCCGCCGCCATCTTCATGTCGATCCTCCGCGCCCGCGAAGCCGACAACGTCGAGACCTACGGCTCCGCCCGTTGGGCGCAGCAGGGCGAGGTCAAAGGTGCTGGCCTGCTCGGCCAGGACGGCGTGATCCTCGGGCGATACGAGCGCGAGTATCTCCGACATGACGGCCCGGAGCACGTGCTGTGCTTCGCACCGACCCGCTCGGGCAAGGGCGTCGGTCTGGTGATCCCTTCATTGCTGACCTGGCCGGGTTCGGCGATCGTCCACGACATCAAAGGCGAGAACTGGCAGCTCACTGCCGGCTTCCGAGCGAGGCATGGTCGCGCGCTGCTGTTTGACCCGACCAATGTTGAATCGTCGGCCTACAACCCGCTGCTCGAAGTACGCCGAGGCGAATGGGAAGTCCGGGACGTCCAGAACATAGCCGACATCCTCGTCGATCCCGAAGGGTCATTGGAACGGCGCAATCACTGGGAGAAGACTTCTCACGCGTTGCTGGTGGGGGCCATCCTTCATGTCCTCTACGCCGAGAAAGACAAGACCCTCGCCGGCGTCGCCAATTTTCTGTCCGACCCGGCACGCTCTATCGCGGCAACCCTCGCCGCGATGATGAAGACGCCCCACCTCGGCGAAGCCGGCGCCCATCCCGTGGTCGCATCGGCGGCGCGGGAACTGCTCAACAAATCGGACAATGAACGCTCCGGCGTGCTGAGCACGGCGATGAGCTTTCTCGGACTCTATCGCGATCCGGTCGTCGCGAAGGTCACGTCGCGCTGTGACTGGCGCATCTCCGATATCGTCGGCGGCGCGCGACCGACCACGCTCTATCTCGTCGTGCCGCCATCGGACATCAACCGGACCAAGCCGCTGATCCGCCTATTGCTCAACCAGATCGGGCGGCGGCTGACTGAAGATCTCAAAGCCCGCCGCAGCCGGCATAGGCTGCTGCTCATGCTGGACGAGTTTCCCGCTCTCGGCCGGCTGGACTTCTTCGAGTCGGCTTTAGCCTTCATGGCCGGCTACGGGTTGAAGGCGTTCCTCATTGCCCAGTCGCTCAACCAGATCGAAAAGGCCTACGGGCCGAATAACTCCATCCTGGACAATTGCCATGTCAGGGTGAGCTTCGCCACTAATGACGAACGCACCGCCAAGCGCGTGTCCGATGCCCTTGGCACCGCCACCGAAATGCGGGCGATGAAGAACTATGCCGGCCATCGCCTTTCGCCCTGGCTTGGACACCTCATGGTGTCGCGTCAGGAAACCTCCCGGCCGCTGCTCACCCCCGGTGAGGTGATGCAGCTTCCGCCCAGCGACGAGATCGTCATGGTGGCCGGCATTCACCCGATCCGAACCAAGAAGGCCCGCTACTACGAGGATGCCCGGTTTACAGAGCGCATTCTGCCGCCGCCTCGGATTGAACACCTCGCACAAAGTTCGGCCAACGACTGGAGCCTGCTTACAATGCCGGGGCGCCCGAAGCCTGATGCCAGCGACCTGCCTCCGATTGGCATGGGTGATGACGAAGATTCGACCGAATCCGAGAAGCGTCGCCAACCCGAGTTGAGCAGCAAAGTTGCCGCCGAGAGCCCGCCGGTTATCGAAAACGAGTTCGACGCCGATCGGGATGCAGACGAGGATCCGGCGCTCCTCGCGCGCAACCTCAACCGCTCCATGCAAAGGGTTGCCCGGCAAGCCGATCTCGACCCCGACGATGGCATGTTGTGAGGCACACCATGGCCAAGCCCGGGAAGAAACAACGCCTCTCCATCTACCTCGACCCGCCGGTGATGAAGGCCCTGGCCGAGCACGCCGCCCGACGTGATCACTCGCGGTCCCTCGTTGCCGAAGCCGCGATCGCTTCATTCCTCTCACCCGACGCCGCCGAGCGGCAGGAGGCGGCCATGGCCAAGCGGCTCGACCAGATCGATCGGCGCCTCAATCGCCTGGAGCGCGATCTCGGCATTTCCGTGGAAACGCTTGCCGTCTTCGTGCGCTTCTGGCTGACCACGACGCCGCAACTGCCGGAACCGGCCCAGGCTGCCGCGCGTGCGCAGTCTGGCAAGCGCTACGACGCCTTTGTCGCCGCCCTCGGCAGGAGACTCGCGCAAGGTCCAAAACTGCGGAGCGAGATTCCAGAGGACGTCCATCCGGTCGACGATTCGGATTCTGGAGATCAGCGATAATGAAACGCCGATCCAGGCATTTCGCCGTTTCCCTGTAATTCCACGCCACAGTACGACTGCCCCTTGAGGCTTGTTGCGGTCGGCCCGTTCGTGCCTCTTCTACTTGTCCCCGATCCAGGGCCGCGCGTCGTGCGCACCCGCAGCGGATGGGGACGACGTGGTGGTTTCTTCTCAGCGAACGGCAGCGGTCGAACGCGGTACTCGGATGCTCCGCACCGCGCTAGGTCCGGCTGTAGCCCAGTTTCTGGAAGACCCCACGGTCGTCGAGGTGATGCTCAACCCCGACGGACGGCTCTGGATCGACCGCTTGGCAGAAGGTCTCGCTGATACAGGCGAGCATGTTGCGCCCGCAGATGGCGAACGCATCATTCGCGTGGTCGCGCATCATGTCGGCGCCGAAGTGCACGCCGGCGCACCACGCCTCTCGGCCGAGCTGCCCGGAACGGGGGAGCGCTTCGAGGGCCTGCTGCCGCCAGTCGTCGCGGCCCCTGCCTTCGCGATCCGCAAGCCCGCTGTCGCGGTATTCACGCTCGAGGATTACGTCTCGACCGGGATAATGTCCGCAGCGCAGGCCGACGCGCTCCGCCGAGCAGTTTCCGAACGACAGAACATTCTCGTCGCCGGCGGCACCTCCACGGGCAAGACCACCCTCACAAACGCCCTTCTCGCCGAGGTCGCCAAAAGCGGCGATCGTGTGGTGCTGATCGAGGATACGCGGGAGCTGCAATGCGCCGCCCCCAATCTCGTGGCGCTCCGGACCAAGGACGGGGTGGTGTCCCTCGCCGACCTGGTGCGGTCCTCGCTGCGCCTCAGGCCCGACCGGATTCCGATCGGCGAGGTTCGGGGCGCCGAGGCGCTCGACCTGCTCAAAGCGTGGTCCACCGGCCATCCCGGCGGCGTTGGCACCATCCATGCCGGCTCGGCCGTTGGCGCACTGCGCCGGCTCGAGCAACTCATCCAGGAAGCCGTCGTCACGGTACCTCGTGCTCTCATTGCCGAAACGATCGACCTCGTCGCCGTCCTTTCGGGTCGAGGTTCGGCGCGACGCCTCGTTGAAGTCGCCCACGTCGCCGGCCTGGCCGTGACCGGCGACTACGCCCTCGTCCCAGTCATCTCAACCCCCGAACCCACCGGAGCCTCGTCATGAACCTCAAAACCCTTCGCGCTCGTCCACGCGTCGCTGCAACCACCCTCACTGCGGCAGTCAGCCTGACGTTGACCCAGGCTGCCTATGCCGCCGGCTCGTCGATGCCATGGGAGGAGCCGCTGCAGCAGATCCTGGAGTCCATCGAAGGTCCCGTCGCCAAAATCATCGCCGTGATCATCATCATCGTCACCGGCCTGACGCTGGCTTTCGGTGACACGTCGGGGGGCTTCCGCCGGCTGGTGCAGATCGTCTTTGGCCTCAGCATCGCCTTTGCCGCTTCCAGCTTCTTCCTCTCCTTCTTTTCGTTTGGCGGCGGGGTGCTGGTCTGATGGAGGAGCCCGTTCCCGGATTTGCCGCACCGGTGCATCGCGCGCTGACCGAACCGATCCTCCTGGGCGGAGCGCCGCGTTCGGTGGCCATTCTCAACGGCACCCTGGCTGCTGCACTCGGGCTCGGACTGCGGCTCTGGCTGGTCGGCATCGTCCTCTGGGCGATCGGCCACCTCGCCGCCGTCTGGGCCGCGCGGCGCGATCCTCTCTTCGTGGAAGTGGTGCGCCGGCACCTCCGCATCCCCGGCAATCTGGGCGTCTGAGGTGTCTCAATGATGAACCTTGCCGAATATCGCCGCAACGGGGCTCGCCTTGCCGACTATCTCCCGTGGGCCGCCCTTGTCGACCATGGCGTCGTCCTCAACAAGGACGGCAGCTTCCAGCGGTCGGCGCTGTTCCGCGGTCCCGATCTAGACAGTGCCGTACCGGCCGAACTGGTCGGCGTCGCCGGCCGGTTGAACAATGCCTTCCGCCGTCTCGGCTCGGGATGGAGCATCTTCCTCGAGGCGCAGCGCCATGAGGCCTCGACCTACCCCAACAGCATGTTCCCCGATGCAGCCTCGGCCCTAGTCGACGCCGAGCGCAAGGCCGATTTCGAAGAAGCCGGCACGCATTTTGAGTCTAGCTACTTCCTCACCATCGTCTATCTGCCACCGGCCGAGAACACGGCGCGCGCGGAAAGCTGGCTCTACGAGGGCCGCGACAAGACAGGCGTCAACCCCTGGGAAATCCTGCGCGGCTACGTCGATCGCACCGATCGCGTACTCGCCCTGCTCGACGGCTTCATGCCCGAATGCCGCTGGCTCGATGACGACGAAACGCTGACCTATTTGCACTCGACCGTCTCGACTAAGCGCCATCGCGTTCGGATGCCCGAGACGCCGATGTATCTGGACGCACTGCTCGCCGATCAGCCACTCGCTGGTGGCCTCGAGCCGCGCCTCGGCGACGCGCATCTCAGAACCCTCACCATCGTCGGTTTTCCGGCGGCGACGACGCCCGGCATCCTTGACGAACTGAACCGGCTGGCCTTTCCGTATCGCTGGTCGACGCGCGCCATCCTGCTCGACAAGACCGACGCGACCCGGCTCGTGACGAAGATCCGCCGCCAGTGGTTCGCCAAGCGCAAAAGCGTCGCGGCGATCCTCAAGGAGGTGCTGACCAACGAAGCCTCGACCCTGGTCGACACCGACGCTGCTAACAAGGCGGCCGATGCCGATCTCGCTTTGCAGGAGTTGGGCGCCGACGTTGCCGGCGAAGCCTATGTCACGGCGACCGTCATCGTGTGGGATGCGCATTCGCGCGTCGCCGATGAGAAGCTGCGGCTGGTCGAGAAGATCATCCAAAGCCAGGATTTCACCGCCATGGTCGAGACCGTCAACGCGGTCGACGCCTGGCTGGGCACACTGCCGGGCCACCTCTATGCGAATGTGCGGCAACCGCCCATCAGCACACTGAATCTCGCCCACATGATCCCGCTTTCGGCGGTGTGGGCGGGGCCGGAACGGGACGAGCACTTCCAAGCGCCCCCACTGCTGTTTGGCAGGACGGAGGGCTCGACCCCGTTCCGGTTGTCTCTTCATGTCGGCGATGTGGGACATACCCTGGTCGTCGGTCCGACCGGCGCCGGCAAGTCCGTTCTGCTCGCTCTCATGGCGATGCAGTTCCGCCGCTACAGTGAAGCCCAAGTCTTCGCCTTCGACTTCGGCGGCTCGATCCGCGTCGCCGCGTTGGCGATGGGTGGCGACTGGCATGATCTCGGCGGCGAACTGACCGAAGGAAGGGAGACTTCGGTATATCTTCAACCACTGGCTGGAATTGCTCGCACGCCCGAGCGCGCCTGGGCAGCCGACTGGATCGTCGCCATCCTTGCGCGGGAAGGCGTCACCATCACGGCCGAGGTCAAGGAACACATCTGGACCGGCCTGACCTCCCTCGCCTCGGCGCCTGTCGAAGAACGCACCATCACCGGCCTCACGGTCTTGCTGCAGTCCAATGATCTGAAGCGCGCGCTCCAGCCCTATTGCGTCGGCGGTCCCTATGGCCGGCTTCTCGACGCTGAAGATGAGAACCTTGGGCAAGCCTCCGTGCTCGCCTTCGAGACCGAGGGCCTGCTCGGCACCGGTGCGGCTCCGGCGGCGCTCGCCTACCTCTTCCACCGCATCGCTGGCCGCCTCGACGGGCGGCCGACCCTGGTTATCGTCGATGAAGGCTGGCTGGCACTCAGCGATCCGGGCTATTCCAGGCAGCTCGCCGAATGGCTGGTCACGCTGCGCAAAAAGAATGCCAGCGTCGTCTTCGCCACCCAATCGCTGGCCCAGCTCGAAAAAAGCACGATCGCGGCGGAGATCATCGACTCCTGCCACACCCGCATGCTGTTGCCGAACGACCGCGCGATCGAGCCGCAGATCACCGCGATCTATCGCCGCTTCGGTCTCAATGACCGGCAGATCGAAATCCTGGCCCGGGCCATTCCAAAGCGGGACTACTACGCCCAGTCCCGGCGCGGCAATCGGCTGTTCGAGCTCGGCCTTGGCGACGTCGCGCTGGCCCTCTGCGCCGCCGCTGCGAAGTCCGATCACGCCTTGATCGAGCATGTCCTGTCGGAGCACGGCCGCGGCCGCTTTCTCGAGATTTGGCTGCGGATCCACAACCTCGACTGGGCGGCCGACCTCATCCCCGACCTCACCAATCTCGCCGCGTCCGCGACGACAGCAACTGAACCAACCCAGGAGGTTACCCCATGACCCGCCTTCGCTCCTCTATCCGTGCCCTGCTCATTGGCACAGCGGCACTCTCGGCGCCCGTCGCCCTGTCGACCGTGATGGTCACACCTGCCCACGCCCTGTTCGGTTTCGGCGACATCGTCTTCGACCCGTCCAACTATGCCGAGAACGTGCTGCAGGCCGCCCGGGCGCTGGAGCAGATCAACAATCAGATCCAGAGCCTTCAGAACGAGGCGCAGATGCTGATCAACCAGGCGCGCAATCTCGCGAGCCTGCCCTATTCCTCGCTGCAGCAGCTTCAGCAGTCCGTGCAGCGCACCCAGCAGCTCTTGGGACAGGCGCAGCGCATCGCCTTCGACGTGCAGGAAATCGATCAGATCTTTACGCAGCAGTACAGCAATATGGACCTCTCGATGTCCGATCAGGCTCTCGTGGATCTGGCACGGGATCGCTGGGGCAACACCGTGGGCGCCCTGCAGGACGCCCTGCGCGTCCAGGCCGGCGTGGTCGGCAATATCGAGACGCAACGCACGGAGCTCTCCGCCCTGGTCGGCGAAAGCCAGGGCGCGACCGGCGCGCTCCAGGCGACCCAGGCCGGCAATCAGATCCTTGCGCTTCAGGCCCAGCAACTCACCGATCTGACGGCACTGCTCGCTGCCAATGGCCGCGCCGGCGCGCTGTCGGCCGGCGAGCAGGCCGCCGCTGCGGAACAAGGCCGAGAGCAGCGCCGCCGCTTTCTCGAGCCCGGCGCCGGCTATCAGCCGGGCGACGCGCGGATGTTCCCGGGGGGCAACTGAGCACAGGCCGGGGATGAACGATGGACGGAAGGATGCTCGCTCGACTTGTTGTGGTCATTGTCGCCGCCGTGGCGATCACGGCCGCGGACGTCCACCGCGCGCGTGAGGAAATTGCGACCGTTACCCGTCCATCTCCTCCCCCACCCGAGAAACCGCGCAGCGATCCTCTGCGCGCGACGCTCCAACGCTGCCAGCAGATCGGAGAGGCTGCGATCCGCGATGTCGATTGCCTGGCCGCGTGGCACCAGAACCGACGACGCTTCCTTGAACCGGCAACAGGGAACTAGATCATGGAAGGTGCCGGCGTCATTGATCGCTTCCTCGAGGTCTTCACCTCGTATATCGACAGCGGCTTCGGTCTGCTCGATGGCGAGGTCGCCTTCATTGCCTCGACACTCATCGTCATCGACATCACCCTCGCCGCTCTGTTCTGGGTCTGGGGTGCTGACGAGGACATCATCGCGCGCCTCGTCAAGAAGACTATGTTCGTCGGCGTCTTCGCCTATCTCATTTCCAACTGGAACGGATTGGCCCAGATCGTCTTCGACAGCTTTGCCGGCCTTGGCCTTATGGCGTCGGGCACCGGATTTTCCGTTGCGGACCTGATGCGTCCGGGCCGTGTCGCCCAGACTGGATTGGATGCCGGCCGGCCACTGCTCGAATCCATCTCCGGTTTGATGGGTTATTGGAGCTTCTTCGAAAACTTCATCCAGATCGCGTGCCTACTGTTCGCCTGGGCGCTCGTGCTGCTCGCTTTCTTCATCCTGGCTGTCCAGCTCTTCGTCACGCTCATCGAGTTCAAGCTCACCACGCTCGCCGGCTTTGTATTGATCCCCTTCGGCCTTTTCAGCCAGTCGGCCTTCATGGCCGAGCGCGTCCTGGGCAATGTCATCTCCTCCGGCATCAAGATCCTGGTGCTCGCCGTCATCATCGGCATCGGCTCGACCCTGTTCGGCGAGTTCACCGCCGGCTTCGGTGGCGAGCAACCCACCATCGACGACGCTATGGCCATCGTGCTTGCGGCGCTTTCACTTCTCGGCCTCGGCATTTTCGGACCGGGCATCGCCAACGGCATTGTCTCCGGCGGACCGCAGCTCGGTGCGGGCGCGGCGGTGGGAACCGGCCTTGCCGCTGGTGGCGCTGCCGTTGCCGCAGGGGGCGGTGCGATGCTTGCCGCGAAGGGCGGACGGGCAGCGTTGTCCGGCGGTGCTGCTGCGACGCGCGGCGGCGCAGCCCTCGCCGGCGGCGCATCGACGGCCTACTCGCTCGCTTCCGCCGGAGAATCCGGGCCCTCCGGTGTTGCAGCAGGCCTTGGCGGCATCGCCCGCGCGGCCGGAAGCAGCGCCATGTCCCCGCTCAAACGCACTGCCACCCGCGTCTCCGAGACCCTCGGTTCCTCCTTTGACGCTGGCGGGCGCGCCGCATTCGAGGCGACCGGCGGAACTTCCTCTATGGGCACGGTTGGCAGCGGCATCGCCGGTCCGCCCGCACCTGCCGCCTCCGATGGCTCACCGGCCTGGGCGCACCGCATGCGGCATAGCCAGGCCATGAGCCACGGCGTCACCGCGGCCGCCCACGCCGTGCGTTCCGGCGACAACCATGGTGGCGGAGCATCCGTCAGCCTTTCCGAAAGAGACCGCACATGACCTTCTTCAAAAGACCGGCAGCCCATTACGGCAAGACGCCGGAACCCGAGACGCCCTACCAGCGGGCCGCCCAGGTCTGGGACGAACGCATCGGCTCCGCCCGTGTCCAGGCAAGAAACTGGCGCCTGATGGCCTTCGGTTGCCTGGTCCTTTCCGCCAGCTTCGCCAGTGCATTGGTCTGGCAATCGGCGCGCGGCAGCGTCGTGCCCTGGGTGGTCGAGGTGGAACGCACCGGAGAGGCCCGCGCCGTCGAACCAGCCCTTGCCGACTACCGCCCCACCGACCCGCAGATTGCTTTCCACCTCGCGCGCTTCGTCGAGCAGGTACGCTCAATCTCGGCCGACCCCATCATCGTGCGCCAGAACTGGCTGCGCGCCTACGAGTTCACCACCGATCGCGGCGCGACCGCGCTCAACGACTATGCGCGCTCCAACGACCCATTTGCGCGCGTAGGCAAGCAGCAGGTCAGCGTCGAGGTCTCGAGCGTGATCCGCGCCTCGCCGGATTCGTTCCGCGTCGCCTGGACCGAGCGCCACTACGAAAACGGCCAGCTCGCCGGCACGGAGCGCTGGACCGCTATTCTCACCGTGGTTATCCAGCCGCCGCGCGATGCCGAGCGGCTGCGCCGCAACCCGCTGGGTGTCTTCATCGATGCCATCAACTGGTCAAAGGAGCTGGGGCAATGACCAGACCAACGATCCGCAAAGCCGATTTTCCGGTTTTCCGCAAATTCGTATCCACGCTTGGCGTGCTCGTGCTGTCCTGCGTGACGCTCGCGGCCTGCGCAACGGCGCCAAAGCCCCCGCAGATCAGCTACGACGCCGACGTGCCGCCGCTGCCGGCCGTCGCCGTCAGCACAGACGACGGGCCGCCGCCTCCCGTTCTTGTGCCGCCGGCCTGGACCGCGGCAAAGGGCGGCAATCCCGCGAGCACGCCGACTGGGCGGATCGACAACGCCAACACCGCCGCACGTGTCGAACCGCGCAAGGAGGGATACTACAACTCGATCCAGATCTACCCTTGGAGCGACGGCGCGCTCTATCAGGTGTATGCGGCACCCGGGCAGATCACCAACATCGCACTGGAGCCCGGCGAGAGTCTGACCGGCACTGGTCCAATCGCCGCTGGCGATACCGCGCGTTGGATTATCGGCGAAACGGAAAGCGGAAGCGGCGCGACCCGGCGTGTCCATGTTCTGGTGAAGCCGACCCGAACAGACATCACGACAAACCTAGTCATCACCACCGACCGGCGCACTTATCTGATGGAGCTGCGCGCGGGCGAGAGGCCCTACATGCCGGCCGTGGCCTGGGCCTATCCACGAGCCGCATCGCAGCGCACGAACGTTCCCACCGCTCCGATTATTCCGGCCGTTGCAGCGCGGATCTATCGGTACGGGCTCACCGGCGACAGGCCGCCCTGGCGGCCGATGTCGGTATTTGACGATGGGCGCCGCGTCTATGTCGTTTTCCCGCCCGGGATCGTCCAGGGCGAGCTGCCCCCAATATTCGTCATCGGCCCGAACGGCGAGTCCGAGATCGTCAACACCCGCATCTATCAGAACATCCTGATCGTCGATCGGCTGTTCGGCGCCGCTGAACTGCGTCTCGGCAGCGGCAAGCGCCAGCAAACCGTCAGGATCGTGCGAACCGATGGGAGGCCATCATCATGAGCGAAACGGAAATCGGCAATACAAGCGGAGCTTCGGCCGCGACATCGAGCACTGCGGCGACCATGCGGCTGCGCAGCGACGCGCCGCGTGTCACCCGCATCTCCCGAAGGGTGCTCGCCGGGCTTGGCCTTATCGCTGGTCTGGGTATAGGCGGCGCCCTGATCTATGCGCTCCAGACCACCGATCGGCAGCAGCAGGGCGATGAACTGTTCACGACCGATCGCCGCCAGACAGCGGATGGTTTGCAGAGCCTGCCTTCCGACTACAGCGGCATCCCGCGGCTCGGTCCTCCACTTCCTGGAGATCTCGGCGGCCCCATCAAGCGCGCCTGGGAGGAGGGGCGACCGATCCCAGCCGAGGTGACGCCCACACCGCAGCCGGATCCGGAGGAACAAAGGCGCCTTGCGGAAATGGAAGCGGCCCGTACCAGCGAAGTCTTCTTCCAGACCCGATCCGCGACCGCTACGGATCTTCCGACCTTACAACCGACGCTCGGCGGAACGGCGCCGAACCTCGCCGGAGCCGGAACGCAGGACAAGCAGCTTGCCTTTCTCAATGCCGCGGTCGATCGCCGCACGGTCGCGCCCGATCGCGTCGCTTCACCGGCCTCGCCGTTTGTGCTGCAAGCCGGCTCCGTCATCCCGGCCGCGCTCATCACCGGCATCCGCTCCGATCTTCCCGGCCAGATCACCGCGCAGGTAACCCAACACATTTACGACAGCCCCACTGGCAGCATTCTCCTCGTCCCTCAAGGCACCAAGCTTATCGGCGAGTACGACAATGGCGTCGCCTTCGGCCAGCGCCGCGTCCTCCTCGTCTGGAACCGGCTGATATTCCCAAACGGCCGCTCCATCGTTCTCGAGCGGCAACCCGGTGCGGACACCGCCGGTTATGCCGGGCTGGAGGATGGCGTTGACTATCACTGGTGGGATCTGATGAAGGCCGCTGGCCTCTCGACGCTGCTCGCTGTCGGCGCGGAGTTGACGATGAATGACGACGACCGACTCATCCAGGCGATCCGCAGCGGCGTCCAGGACACAATCAACGACGCCGGCCAGCAGATCATCCAGCGGCAATTGCAGGTTGCGCCGACGCTCAACATCCGGCCGGGTTTCCCGGTCAGGGTGATTGTTGCTCGTGACCTGGTCCTCGAACCCTACGGAGTAGGCCAATGACGAAACTCAAACTTGGCGCCGTTCCCGACGACAAACCGTTCAAGATCTCGATCGAACTGCCTGCGTCCGTGCATCGCGACCTGGTCGTTTACGCCGAGATCCACGCACAGGAGACTGGCCAGCCTGTTGGTGAACCGGCCAGGCTGATCGTACCGATGATCGAGCGCTTCATGGCGACGGATCGTGCGTTCGCAAAGGCGCGACGGAGTCGGCGGCCCTAGTCGGGGGATGGGGCTCCTGCAGCACCTTAAGGAAGTGCTCCAGCGCTGGGTTGTCGTTGTTCTTCTGCCAATAGGCGACGTAGTTGACCCGGCTCGGACCGTTGTCGTCCTGAACATCGCGATAGACTACGCCGGCGTAATTGGCGCCTATCCCGGCCTCACATATCAGGCTTGCCCCAAAGCCGGCCCCCACCAAACTCATTATGTTTTCGGAGCTAACGGCCTGGCTCACGACCTTGGGCTGGATTCCGGGCGAAGCTAAGTTCGCCAGTAAAATGTCCCGCAGTTCCGGTCCGGGATTCCGCTGGCTGAGTAGGAAAGCTTCGCCTTTGAGGTCGGCCCAGTAGATGATCTCCTTCGCCGCCAGTGGATGACTCTCCGACAGCGCCACCATGATGCGTTCGCCCCACACGGCCAATACTCCCCCTTCGCGGACTACCGGCTCGCCGGTGACAATGGCAACGTCGAGCGCGCCATGCTCTAGACCTACGAAGAGCCTCTCCCGCCCGTCCTCGACGGCGCGGAGTTCCACCCGCGGAAATCGTCGCGCATGTTCCATCAGGCTCGCCCGCAAATTCCCCGCCGACAGCGATGTATAGAAGCCGACGGCCAGCCGGCCGGCCTCGCCCCGGCGTACGGCCTTGGCCGACGCCATCATGTGGTCCAGCCCATCGACCAGATGCCTGGAGGTCCGCAGGATTTCGGTGCCGACCGTCGTCAGACGCACGCCGCTTCTCGATCGCTCGAACACTGCGACTCCCAGACGATCCTCCATCTGTCGAATGCGGCGGCTGAGTGACGACTGCTCGATGCCGAGCACCTCCGCAGCGCGACGGAAGCTGCCATAATGCGCGGCGGCGACAGCGTAACGGAGATGGCGCAGTTCGATGGTCATTGTCGACCAGCAGCAGCCGTGATCACGCCGCCACCGGTTGGGCGACGCGAGCGACGAGCACGGGCGCTTGGAGTTGCCCCATTTCACGGACGTTCATCAGCACGGAGTCCGAGATCAGCAGGTAACCGGCTAGCGCCTTTGTGTCATCAATCTGCATGGGCGGAGCGAAGCGTTCCAACGGCCATCCGGCGCGCCTCAAAATGCGCTCAAATCGAACGTCCGTAACCGTGACTACCGCCTCTTGATTCTTCGACAGCCCCCACTCGAGAATCCCGGCAAGCAGGCTGAACGTCGCGTCACGAAGGCCAGCTGCGGTCACACAGCCAGCCGATCCGGTATCTACACAGAAGCGCGAGCTTTCAAATATTCTGTCGCTTCGCGGAGCGGGATTCGATCCAAGCAGCGCGGGGAAGGTGTTCGCCAGCATCGTTGGCCCCATTGTCGGCAGCAGCCTCGCACAGCCAACCACCGAGCTGCTGTCATCGATTGCAATGATGTAGGTTGGCTTGAGCGCATCGTAGGCGTCGATCTCCATATCGCCCGAAACAGACACGTCCCAATTCAGACGGTCTCGAAAAACGCGATAGCGCAAGCGGTGCATTCCCGCGATCAGATCAGGAAATTCAGAGTCGTCCGAGTGAGTAACTGGAATTACACGCATGGCAGCAGGCTCCTTTGCTTGAGAGCAACAAAGAGCACGGCGCGCCGAGCCGCGTAGCTGTAGGGTTTTACAGGCCGGCGAGCCGAACAAACCCAAACGCAATCTTGGCGAGCGAGACCACGCCTGCTCAAGCGAGGGTGCCGCGTTGATGGGGCAGTCGATCGGACCACGCAAATCAGAGCGGCACCGCGCTCAGCGGTCCGACAGGAAGCGAAGGCGAGGGTTTATTTCAGGACGAGATAAGGCCGCGGTGCGCTGCCTCGGCCACAGCCTGCGTCACCGTCGACGCACCCAACTTCGACCTGGCATTATCGAGATGGAAGACCACCGTTCGGGTGGTGATGCCGAGAATAGTAGCGGTTTCTGGCATCTTCTTGCCGCGTGCCGCCCAAGAAAGGCACTGCCGCTCTCGTTGGGTGAGTGGCGCGTCAGCAAGCCGGGTCAGGCCCAGTTGGAGTTTCGCATAGACGTGCGAATGATAGTACAGCGCGGCAAGTTGTAAGGTATCCATCACTTCAGTTGGACGAACCTCGACAACTGCGTCCATATTGCCGGCGAGCGTGAACGCGGCGAATCGGCCGAAGCCCCCCCGAATCGGAACAGTCGCGCCACTGTGAATCCCGAACTTGCCGGCCTCAGCGAAAAAGCGCTGTTGAGAAACTGAGGGAAGTCGCAACGTCCGGCGATCCCATTGAAACGACCGTTGCGATTTTCGAGCCAGCCCAACGATAGGGTCGATATCCTCGTATCTTTGCTCGATGTACCGTCGTGCCCATGATCCTGGATACGAAGAAAGCACCTTGAGCGCTGGTTCCGAAAAACCGAGATAGGCAAACCATCGGTAACCCAGCCGCGCCGCAAGACGGTCAGCCGCATTCCTGATGCCGACCTCATCGTAGGCCGTTTCGAGCGCATCTACGAAATCACCGAAGGTAACGTCGAGGAGTGTCATTCTTCGATCTTGACAGAGATTCGGCGTTATGCAAGAAATCGTTTTCTCAATTATCCCAGACATGGCCGTCTACCGCCAGCGGGTTTGCTAGAGAAAACGATTTCACAAAGAGGCCAAGAATGGCCCTTGTTTGGGAGGAAGCGATGAAATCAGGCGGTGTCTATGGTGGTCGGCGCGGTTTTCGGCCCGCCAAGGCGACGTTGTCCTGATGACGCGGAGCACGTCCTCGGCGACGCGGTCGCAAGCCCAGGCCGAAAACAAACCATTTGCGGTGATCGACCGGATCACCAAGCGCTACGGTATCGCAACTGTGCTCGACGAGATCTCATTCGCGATCCACGAAGGCGAGGTGCACGCGATCGTTGGCGAAAATGGCGCCGGAAAATCCACCATAGCTCGCGTGTTGGCTGGCCTCGCTAGGCCTGATAGTGGGCACATTACAATCGACGGCGAAATCGTCTCTGATTTCTCGGTGCGGGCCGCGGAGGAACGCGGAGTCGTCCTCATTCATCAGGAACTCGCCCTTGCCGAACACCTAGACGTCGCTGCGAACATGTTTCTCGGACACGAGTTGCACCGCGGCGCCTTGCTTTCGATTGCCGAAATGACGAGACGCGCTCGCGAGATGCTCGCAAGACTTGGTAGCTCTGTAATGCCCCGGCAAAGGGTGTCATCCCTCCCCGTTTCCGACAAGCAGATGGTGGAAATCGCCAAGGCGCTACTGCGAGACGCAAAGCTCATCATCATGGATGAGCCGACAGCGGTGCTCACGTCGCGGGAGACGGAGAACCTGTTCACCCAGGTCGAGCGCCTGCGTCGGGAGGGCGTGGCCGTCGTCTTCGTTTCCCACAAACTCGAAGAGGTCAAGCGCATCGCCGACCGCGTAACGGTACTCCGTGATGGGCGATACCAAGGCACTTGGAACATCGAGGATGTGACCGCTCAGCAAATAGCCAACCTGATGGTAGGGCGTGAACTCAATCAAATATATCCGCCCAAGGCAGCAGCTCCGGCTTCCAGTGTTGCCCTTTCGATCAATAACTTTTCGCCAGACATTCCATCACCACCGATCACCTTGGACATTTTCGCGGGCGAGATCCTAGGCGTAGCTGGCCTGGTGGGCTCGGGTCGTACCGAACTCTTTGAATCGCTTGTGGCTCTCCGTGGTAGCCGCGGTGGCGACTTGACACTCTGGGGGCAAGCGATCCGACACAGTACGTACCGCGCCATGCTGGAAGCCGGTGTCGTCTACATAACCGAGGACCGCAAAGGGCGCGGCCTCCTTCTTAACGAGACCATCGCTCACAACGTTTCGTTCCTTGATCAAATCCTTTCGCGGTTCCGGCTCGTGGATGCCGACAAGGAACGCAAGGCTCGCGATTGGGCGGTACGCGAATTCAGCATTGATGCGCCCTACCCCAATGTGCGCGTTGGCAGCCTGTCCGGTGGAAACCAGCAAAAAGTCATGCTTGCGAAGTCCCTGCTGAATCGGCCGCGTGTCATCATCGTCGACGAACCAACTCGAGGAATCGATGTCGGCACACGGGCGCAAATTTACAGGATGCTGCGCCGCCTGGCTGATGAGGGAAACGCCGTTGTTGCGATTTCATCAGACATGCAAGAGGTCGTTGGTCTCAGCGACCGCGTGATGGTGATGCGTGACAACGCAATAGCCGGATTTCTGACCGGAACTGACATTTCCGAGGAAGAAATCGTGCAACTCGCGGCCGGTGTCGCGAACAATTCTCATGATGGTGAAAAATGACCCAGCAAGACACGACAAGGGCTTCCGTTTTTGCCGCTCACCCTGGCCGCGGTGAGGAGAAATCACGGTTCCAAATCGACTATGCGGCTTTCGGCCCGCTGCTTGCACTCGCCATCCTTATTGGGCTTGGAGCGATTCTAAACCCGACTTTTATCTCTATCGACAATCTAGAGAACGTGCTGGCGCGCTCCGCATTTATCGGAATCATCGCTATTGGCGCAACCTTTGTCATTACATCAGGTGGCATAGACCTCTCCGTGGGATCCATGGCCGCGTTCTCCGCCGCGACAATGATTGTCGTGATGAACGCAGCGGCTCCTTTAGCCAGTTCCGGCTATGCGGCGATCGCCGCTGGGGTCGCGGCAGGCTTTCTGGTGACTGTTTTGGCGGGCGTCGTGAATGGAGCCGCCATTACGCTCGGCCGCATTGAGCCGTTCATCGTGACCCTCGGGATGATGGGGATTCTGCGATCGCTCGTGACGTGGTTTGCCGACGGCGGCGCCCTCACACTCGACTTCGCCGTGCGCGAACTCTACCGACCAGTCTACTTCGGCGGTGTTCTTGGCCTGAGTTGGCCAGTCATCGCTTTCCTTGCGATGGCACTGCTTGGTGATTTCGTCCTGAGGAGAACCGTCTTTGGGAGGCACATTGCCGCTATCGGCTCAAGCGAAGATGTGGCGCGATATTCGGCGATCAAGGTCTCCAGAATAAAACTCCTTGCCTATGTCGTGCAGGGCGTCTGCGTGGCCATTGCGGTTTTTCTCTATGTTCCTCGGCTCGGCTCAGCAACGCCATCGACGGGCTTGCTGTGGGAACTGGAGGCTATCGCGGCCGTGATCATAGGAGGCACATTGCTGAAAGGTGGCCGTGGTCGCATCTGGGGCACGGTGGTCGGTGTCCTGATCCTTAGTCTGATCAGCAATCTCCTCAACCTCACTAGCATCGTAAGCCCCTACCTCAACGGTGCCATGCAGGGTGCAGTGGTGATCATCGCGGTGCTGCTCCAGAGGCCAAGCCAACGCTGACGTGTCGGCCAGGCACATAACGTGAACCCAAGTCGGAAATTTAACCGGAGGAACAGTCATGACACTGAAGAGAACGCTTATTGCTGCAACAATGCTCGGCTTGGCCGGCACTGCCACTGCCCAGGAAGAAAAGATCAGGATTGGCGTCTCGATTCCGGCTGCCACGCACGGATGGGCGGGAGGATTGAACTACCACGCCCGCCAGGCGATCGATCGGCTCCAAACACAACACCCGAACTTGGAAATTGTCCTGCAAACAGCGGCCAATGCCACCGAACAGGTCAATGACATCGAGGACCTGAACTCCGGGACGATGACGGCTTTGGTCATCCTTCCTTTTGAATCGGCGCCGTTGACGGCGCCCGTCAAGGAAATCGCCAGCCAAGGGGTCTACGTCACCGTCGTAGACCGCGGGCTGTCCGAACCGGGGATCGAAACGTTCCATATCGCCGGCGATAATCCGGCTTTGGGGCGTGAAGCTGCGCTTTACATCAATTCAAAGCTTCCAGATGGCGGCGAGGTCGTCGCCATGCGCGGCATTCCGACTGAAATCGACAATCAGCGCGTCGAGGGCTTCAAGAAGGCGCTCAACAGCAGCATCAAGATCCTTGACGAAAAGCATTCCAATTGGAATCGCGACGAAGGCTTTGCCGTCATGCAGGACTACCTGCAGCGCTTTCCGAAGATCGACGCCGTATGGACGCAAGATGACGACACAACGCTTGGTGTCATCGATGCGGCCCGCCAGGCAGGCCGTGAAGGAGAATTCTTCATCGTGGGTGGCGGCGGCATGAAACAGATCGTTCAAATGGTCAAGGAAGGGAGCCGCCAGGACGTCCCTGTTACGGTGTCATATCCACCGTCCATGATCGCGACAGCGATCGAGCTCACGGCCGAGCACTTCGTGAGCAAGATTCCCCTTGATGGCCGGTACATCCTGAATACCTCCCTGATCACGAAAGAGAACGCGGACCTCTTCTACTTCCCGGATTCTCCGTACTGATCATCAGGTCGGCCTCCCCCGGGGGGGGGGGGGGCCCCGCGGGGGGGGGGGCGCCCCCCCGGGGGGGGGGGGGGAGGAGCGGAGAAGAAAAACAGGGCGTAAAAGAGGGAAAAATAGAAACGCAGTAGAGGGGTCGTGGGGGGGTAT
>NZ_JBVVQX010000009.1:78055-188611 GCF_055811675.1 Mesorhizobium sp. WSM4808 | reverse complement strand
ATACCCCCTTTGTGGCCCGCAACACCATAAAACCCCCCCTCACCCCAAACCCCCCCGCCCCCATTTAAAACTCCCGGTATCCCCCTTCCTAAACCCCGGGGCGCCCCCCCGGGGGGCCCGGCCCCCCCCCGGGTTTCCACAACCTCAGCAGGGCTTAGGAAGCAATGGCTGCAATCACAAAGCAGGACGAAATATCCGGCAAAATGCTCAACCGTTTCGATGGCAAGGTCGCGATAGTCACTGGTTCTACGCAGGGATTGGGAGAAGCAATTGCACACCTTTTGGTCGATCGAGGTCTTTACGGCCTCGTTGTCACTGGGCGTAGCGAAGAGCGTGGCCAGAGGGTCGTTCAACACGTCCAGAAGCTTGGCTGCAAGGCGATCTTCGTGGCGGCCGATCTGTCCCGGCATGACGACGTGCTCAGGATCGTGGAACGATGTGACATGACATTTGGTCGAGTGGATGTCCTCGTGAATGCAGCCGGCAATACCGATCGAGGCACCATCCTCGACACTGAGGAAGCGCTGTACGACCAAATCTTCGCTACGAATGTCAAGGCACCTTTCTACCTGATGCAGAGATGCCTCTCGATCATGGTCCGCGAAGGTATCAGGGGATCGATTCTTAACGTGATTTCGATGAGTGCGCATGGCGGACAGTCTTTTTTGTCAGCCTACTGCGCTGCGAAGGGCGCGCTAGTGACCCTCACCAAGAACACCGGCTTTTCAATGATGCGCTACGGTTGCCGCATCAACGGCCTCTGCATCGGCTGGATGTATACGCCGGGCGAAGAGCAAACGATGCGGCGCTGGCATGGAGCGACGGATGGCTGGCGTGCGGACGCGGAGTCCAAGCTCCCCATTGGTCGAATGCTTGACATGCACGAAGTCGCAAGAACTGTCGCATTCCTATGCTCGGAAGAAGCGGGAATGATGACTGGCTCCGTCATCGACTACGATCAGTCGATCCCGGGCTGCTTCGACGCAGTTCCGCAGCCCCCAGGGATCCCGCTCGGTATAAAGACCAAACCGCCCGTCGACTAACCAACATCGTCGGCCTGCCGCGGCAAGGGCCGCGTCAGGTCCTCGACGCTCAAGAATCTGTGAGGAAGCATAGTGCTCAAAATCGGAATTCTGGGGGCCGCGCGGGTCGCGCCCATGGCGATCGTGGAGCCGGCGGCGAGACGCGAGGACGTCGAAATTGTCGCCATCGCGGCCGCTCGGCCGGGCAAAGCCGAAGCATTCGCCCGCGCGCACAACATACCCAGGTTCTATCGCAGCTACGAAGACGTCATCGAAGATTCCGAGGTCGACCTGATCTACAACGCCTTGCCACCCCATAGTCACGCGCGGTTTTCGATCCTTGCGCTCGAAGCGGGCAAGCACGTCCTTTGCGAGAAGCCGTTTGCCATGAGTGGTCCTGAAGCTCGAACTATGGTGGCGGCCGGAAGACGCTGCGGCCGACGGATCATAGAGGCGTTCCATGACCGGTATCATCCCATTTTTCTGTATCTCGTGGAATTGGTCGGGTCGGGACGCCTCGGGCGCATAAGCTCGCTCAAGGGTGTCTTCAATCACTCGATCGGTCCGGATGGCGGTGAGTTTCGTCACATTCCTGAATTCGGAGGTGGCGCGCTCATGGATCTCGGTTGCTACCCGGTCCACTGGTGCCGCTCGCTTCTCAACGAGGAGCCCTCAATCGTCGCGGCGCGCTGCAAGATGTCCGACACCGGCGTTGATGAGGAGATGAATGCTTGGTTGCGTTTTCCGTCGGGCGTCACCGCGGAAATCGAGACAAGGATGTCTCCTTCCTGGGATATGCATGCACGTTTCGAGGTTGCGGCCGAGCATGGGACAGTCATTCTGATCAACAGTCTCCTGCCCCATCGCGGTCATTCGGTGCTCGAAACGATCAACGGCAAATTCCGGGAATTCACGATCGCTGGAGGCACGACCTTCGACTATCAACTGGATGCCATCGTGACCGCCATTCGCAGTGGATCGCCCGTGCCGACTGAAGGCACAGACCCGATTGGCAATATGGACACGATCGATGCGATCTACCAAGCCGCCGGCGTAATGCGAGATGGCGTGGAACAGCTCATTTCCTGATTTTCTGAGGAGCAGATTATGTCTGTAGTGGTGATAACAGGAGCGGAACAAGGGCTGGGCCTCGCGCTGGCCAGGCTTTACGCCAATGACGGCTTCCGGGTCGTGGCCGGCTGCCTCAATCCGAATCTCAAAGGGATCGTCGCGCTAGCCGCTTCAAGCCCTCAGGTTGAGGTCATTCCCCTCGACGTTACCAGCGAAAGCTCGGTTGCCGCGTTCGGCGACAGGTTGTCCGGACAGGCCGTCGACCTTCTCATCAACAATGCAGGCATTCATCGTCGCAAAGGATCGGCACCCGAGAGCGTGGTCTTCAGCGACTGGGAGGACACGCTTCGCGTCAACACGCTGGGCGTGGCGAGAATCTCGTTTGCGCTGCGCGCAAATCTCGTCATGGCGGCCCAGGCAAGGCTCGTAACCATCTCGAGCGATTGGGCTTCGGTTTCGCAACATCCCGGGACCGCTTACGACTACTGCTCTTCGAAAGCGGCGGTAAACAGCGTCATGCGGGGAATGGCAATGAACTGGGCCAAGGACGGTGTGATCATCTTGATGGTCCATCCAGGCTGGACGCGGACAAAGATGGGCGGGGCCGACGCTCCGCTTCTTCCGGAAGATAGCGCAAGTCGCGTGAAGTCGCTCATTTCACGAACGACGACTGCGGATAATGGGCGTTATGTCGACAACCTCGGCAACGATATGCCGTGGTAGCAGGTTTCGTCTTCTTCCTACGCGGCGTGGTCCAGGCGGCCTAGCTACGGCGCCGAAAGAGAGCCTAGTTCGCGCGACCAGGTCCCGTGCTCCCCCGCACGACCAGGCTGATAGGAAGCTCACGCTCTCTCATGTGTCGGCGTTGCAGCGGTGATGCGAGAATGTAGTCGGCCGCAAGGCGCCCCATGTCTCGCGCCGGGACCTCCAGCGTCGTCAGCTCAGGCGCGGTAAGCACCGCGATTTCGAGGTTGTCAAAACCTATGATCGAGATGTCCTTTGGAACAGCGAGGCCCGCTTCAACGCAATATTTGATAGCGCCGGCCGCGAGGATGTCGCTGCCGCAGAACACCGCGGTCGGACGTGGCGAAGAGGCCATCAGCATCTTCATCGAGCTACGGCCGTTCTCTATCTTGTAGGCGTCTTCGGCCACCGGCACCGAAGCAGCGTCAATACCCGCCTTGGCCAGTTCCCGCAGGAAGCCGTCCCGTCTACCCCTGGCCCGATCATTGTCCTGGGTGATGCCGGCAATCATTCCGAGCCTTGTGTGACCAAGATCGAGGAGATAACGCGCCGCGGCGCGCCCAGCCTTTTCATTGTCGAAGCCGACCGCGGCGCCCGCATCAGTCGCGGTAGAAGTGTAAGTAAAAACGTAGGCGACGCGCTTTTGTTCGAGCATGGCCAGCGTTTGCGGGCGGTGCTCGGCGCCGACCAACAATACTGCCTCTGCCCCCCTTTCAACGAGGAGCTTCGCCTGTTCGTATTCCAGGTCGATATCATAGGTTGAAGTATTCAGGATAAGGGAGACGCCCTTCTCCGCCAGCCGCGCCTGAAGGGCGTCGACCATGGTTGCGTAGATCGCATGATCGAGGGTCGGAATGATGGCTCCAACCAACCGTGTACGTGTTGAACGCAGCGCCCGCGCCGACCCGTTTGGCACATAGCGCAATTCCGCTGCGGCACGAATGACTCGTTCGCGCACGCTCCTATTGACAGTGGGATTGCCGTTAAGGACGCGGGAAACGGTGGCTGGCGAACACTCCGCCAATTTGGCGACGTCGATGAGCTTTGCGCCTTCCTCGTTGTCCATGCCTGCTTCCACGCTGCCTTGAGAAACCGTTTTCTGATAGCTCATTTTTTGTAGCTTAGCACCGGTTTTCTTGCTTTTCTGTGCATAAGTCACTTGACATAAGGAGGCAATTTCAAGAAAACGATTTCTCAAGGCCGTTCTCAGAAGGCCAGAGGGAGCGAAAATGCTGCTTAACGGCATAAAAATCGTAAGTTTCTGCCATTTCCTGCAGGGGCCCGCGGGCGCACAGTATCTCGCCGACATGGGTGCCGACGTTATCAAGGTTGAGCCTATCAATGGAGCCCATGAACGGCATTGGTCTGGCGCCGATGTGTTCGTCGAGGGAATCAGTGGCTTCTATTTGTGCGCAAACCGGAATAAGCGCTCGATTGGCGTCGACCTCAAGACATCAGAGGGCAAGGACGTTGCTCGTCGCCTGATCGCCAGCGCCGACGTGGTGATGGAGAACTTTCGACCGGGCGTCTTTGCCAAATTGGGCTTCGATGCGGCCGCCCTCGACGCTCTCAACCCAAACTTGATCTTCGCCTCCGCAAGCGGATTTGGTTCGACCGGGCCTATGGCGGATAAGCCTGGTCAAGACCTGCTGATCCAGGCCCGGTCGGGACTGATCGGAGTGACTGGCGCACCGAAGCAGGGGCCAACGCCTGTTGGCGCGGCAATTATCGACCAACATGGCGGCGCTCTCCTCGCGATGGGCATACTAGGGGCTCTTGTGCGCCGTCTCCGGGACGGAAAGGGAACGCGGGTAGAGGCTAGCCTGCTGAATTCCGGCATCGATCTTCAAGGCGAGGCACTCGTGAACTTCTTGGCCGGCAACTTTACGCGAAAGGTTCTTGATCGTGAGGACAACCTTGCGACTTGGTTTCACGCGGCACCTTATGGGGTTTACAAGGCGAGCGACGGTCACGTCGTGATCTCGCTCTGCGACCCGGCAACACTGGCCGAAGCGCTCGATAGCGATAGTATCCGAGAGTCCGTAGACATAGACCGGCTCGGCGACCGCGACGAATACGCGCGGCGGCTGAACAGTGTGACCGCGAAACTCTCGGTGGCCGAGCTCGATCACCGCTTCCAGAAACACGGGATCTGGTCGGCGCCAATCCAGTATTACGACGAACTGCTGTCTGATCCGCAACTGGTTCACTCGGAGGTGTTCAGGCAGGTTTCCGTGCGAGGCCGCACCATTCACCTGGTCAACCACCCAAACCGATACGACGGCAAGGTTCCTGAGCTTCGCGTGCTTGCACTGGAGATTGGTGAACATACCCGCGAGATCCTCGCTGAACTCGACTACCGGCAGACTGAAATCGAACAACTGTTGCGGTCTAAAGCCGTCGTTGCGTCGCGTGGTGAAACTGTGACTGCAAGGCAAGCCTCATAATGCTGGTTAAATCCTCACAGCATTCGATTGATGCACCATCCCTCAAGGGTCGTGAGCCAGGGGACCGGGGCGTCGCAATCGTGACCGGCGGGCGCAGGGGCATTGGCCGCGCGATCTGCCGTGAACTGGCCTCGGCTTGTTTCGACCTCGCCGTTGTCGATGCTGTCGACGACGAGAGCAGCCATGTGACTGTCGATCTCCTAAGAACGACTGGTTGCAAGGTTTCCTTCTACAAACGCGATATTACTCAGACCGAAGGTAATTCTGATTTCATATCCCGTGTCGAAGCCGAACTCGGCGCGGTGACTTGCCTGGTCAACAACGCCGGGATCCAGGTCTCCGTCCGTGGCGATCTCCTCGAGGTCACGGAGGAGAGTTTCGACAGGTTGCTCAACGTCAACCTGCGGGGAACCTTCTTCCTCACGCAAGCGGTAGCCAAAGCCATGCTGGCACGGTCGGCTGGCCGGCATGACAGGACGATCATCACGATCACTTCGGCTAACGCTGGTCTGGTCTCGCCGGAAAAAGGACCCTACTGCATCTCAAAGGCCGGCCTATCGATGGCCTCTCAACAGTTCGCACTTCGCTTAGCAGACGCCGGGATCTGCGTTCATGAGGTGCGTCCGGGCCTCATCCAGACCGACATGACAGCCGACGTCTATGAGCGCTACACGAGCCAGGTCGAAGGTGGCGGGCTTTCCGCGATACGGCGCTGGGGGCAACCTGAGGACATAGCACGCGGCGTGGCCGCGCTTGCGGTCGGCGCGATACCTTTCAGCACTGGCGACATCTACCACATCGGCGGCGGAATGCAGATTCATCGGCTATGACGAAAGCTCTTTTTTCACCTCAACGAGAAAACGATTTCTCGAAACAAACGGCGGCTCCCGCGCTGGTCCTCGAGATGCGGCGCATTCACAAAAGATTCCCCGGGGTTAATGCGCTGAAAGACGTCAGCTTCACCGTCAGCCACGGCGGCGTCCATGGTGTCATCGGGGAAAATGGGGCGGGCAAGTCAACGCTGATGCGGGTTCTCTCGGGGGCCTACATCGCTGATGAGGGCGAGGTGGTGGTTGACGGAAAGGTGGTGCCGTCCCCTACCCCCGACGCCATGCTGCGCCTCGGCATAGCCGTGATCTATCAGGAGCTCGCCCAGGCGCCTCACCTGACAGTCGCCGAAAACATTTTCCTAGGCCGCCTCACGAAGACCAAACTGGGGACCGTCGACTGGCCAGGCGTCAGAGAGGGTGCCCGGGAAGTGCTCGGTCGACTTGGCTTCGACGTGAGTCCTGAGGCCCGCATTGACCAAATCAGCGTGGCCCAGCGCCAGATGGTCGAGATTGCAAAGGCGATCGCACGCGACGCACGGATCATCGTTCTCGACGAGCCGTCAGCCGTGCTTGGTGATTCCGAGCTTGCGCATCTGTTCAACATAATTCGGCGTCTGAGTCGTGAGCATGGCGTCTCGTTCATCTACATCACCCATCGCCTGAAGGAATTGTTCGAGATCTGCGATGACGTCACCGTCATGCGCGACGGCGAGGTCGTGGCATCAACGCCGATCGCCTCGACGAATACGGGCGAACTCATCCGGCACATGGTTGGACGTGAGTTGAAGGATGTCTTTCCGAAACGTGTCGAACCTCGGAGCGAAATCAGGCTGCGGGTCAGTAACCTGACGCGCGATGGTATTCTCGACAACATCTCGTTCGATGTCCGCCGTGGCGAAATACTCGGTGTTTGCGGGCTCGCGGGATCGGGGCGCACGGAGGTCTTGCGCGCCATCGCCGGTGCCGATCGTATCGATGCCGGCTCCGTCGAGGTCGATGGCAAGGCGGTCTCAATCGACACGCCCCAAAAGGGCCTCGCTGTCGGAATTGGACTGCTCCCCGAGGACCGGAAGACAGAAGGTCTGTTCCTCGACCAGTCTGTCGGCTTCAACATTACAGTCTCAAAGCTTGGACTGGTTAGCTGGCGGGGCCTGATCCGTCCAAGCAGCGAGAACTCGGTGGTTTCCCGGTTTATCCGCCAGATGCGGATAAAGACGCCCGCAGCGGGAACCAAGGTGCGCACTCTTTCGGGCGGCAATCAGCAGAAGTGCGGCATCGCGCGCCAGTTGCACGCCGGCAATGAAATCCTGCTCGTCGATGAGCCGACACGCGGAGTCGATGTCGCCGCCAAACGAGAAATCTATGACCTGCTGGTCGAACTCACGGCGACGCGCGGAAGCAGCGTGGTGATGGTCTCGTCCGAACTGCCGGAAATCCTCGGTCTTTGCCACCGGATACTTGTCATGCGCCAAGGCTGCGTGGCGGCCATTCTCGAAGGCCCCGGCGCCACCGAAGAACAGATCATGTCCCACGCGGTCTGGCATTGAAGGAAAAGCAGATGAGCATACGAGACTACAAGCATTTCATCGGCGGCCGCTACGTTGACGGCGTCGGCACGGACTCCATTGAGCGCGTGTCTCCCGCCAACGGACAAACAGTTGCACGCTACGCCAGGGGAACCACCGGCGACATCGACCTTGCGATTGAGGCGGCACGCACTGCATTCGACGAAGGTCCGTGGCCGCGAATGAGCGGCATGGACCGCGCAAATATCCTGCACGCCTGGGCGGAACGTCTTCGGGAAAACAAAGATCGTCTCGTTCGTATCGAGGTCGAGGAGGTCGGCAAGCCTATCCGCTTCGCGCGTGGCGACATTGACGGCGCGATCGGCCTTATACGCTACGCGGCATCGCTCGCCCTGCAGATGTCAGGGTCCGCCTATACCAATCTCGGGGAAAATAAGACTGCGATGATCATGCGAGAGCCCGCCGGGGTTGTCGCGTTGATCACACCTTGGAACTTTCCGGCTTTGATCGTGGCCCAGAAAGCCCCGTTTGCACTGGCGGCCGGCTGCACCGTGGTGCTGAAGCCAGCCGAGTTCACCTCCGGCAGTGCGTTCGAGATGGCGGCATTGGCCTTCGAGGCCGGCGTGCCCGCCGGGGTCTTCAACGTGGTTAGCGGACAAGGCGCCACGATAGGCGACCACCTCACCTCACATCCCGGGATCGATTTTGTTTCCTTCACCGGATCGACGCGCACTGGCCATCGTGTTGTCTCGAATACGGGGCGCAATCTCGTTAAGTCCTCAGTTGAGCTTGGGGGCAAATCCGCAAACATCGTCTTTGAGGATGCGGATCTCGACGCGGCGATAGACGGCGCGCTGATGGGCGTGTTCTTCAACAATGGCGAATGCTGCATTTCCGGTTCAAGGCTTTTCGTTCAGTCCAGCATTGCCGACGAATTCGTCAGGCAGGTCGTCGAGCGCTCCTCTCGCGTGAAAGTCGGCGATCCATTCGACGAGGCCACAGACGTCGGGGCGCTCATCGATGACCAGCATCTGGCGAAGGTCGCCGCTTTCGTAAAGTCCGGCATCGATGAAGGCGCCGAACTCGTGCTCGGCGGCGGCATTGCAGCCGGGACTGGCGGGCATTTTCACGAAGCCACGATCTTCGATCGCGTCGATCCGAGGATGACGATCTTCCGCGAGGAGATCTTCGGACCGGTACTGAGCGTCACCCGTTTTGACTCCGTCGCAGACGCAATTCGGCTTGCGAACGATACGATCTATGGCCTGGCAAATTACGTCTGGTCCAGGAACATCAACACGGTCATGACCGTAGCAAAGCAGCTGAGAAGTGGCCTTGTCCAGGCAAACACGGTGATTGATGGCGCCCCGCAGCTACCGCTTGCCGGGGTGAAGGGATCGGGCTTCGGGTACGAAATGGGCCAGGCGGGTTTTGAGGAGTTCACGCAGCTCAAGACCCTGCTCATTCACACAGGTCCCCGCACCCCGATATTTGGCAGTTGAGGACTTGGCGATGCCCGATCTGCGCCTCTTTGTCACCGACGTCGACCGGACGCTTTTGACCCACGATTATGCTCTTCCGGCTCGCGTGTCTGGAGCCCTGCGCTCTCTTCGTGATGCCGGCGTGGCGGTCGTGCTGGCCAGTGCCCGGTCGCCGGCAGCGCTGAGGCCGTATGCGGAGCGCCTGGACGTTACAGATCTTGCGATCTGCTTCAACGGTGGTTGGATCGGCAACGTCGCGACTGGGGCGTCAATTTTCCAGGCACCGATTGAGAGGGCCGCCGCGCTTGCGGCGATGATCGAGGCCAAGACTGAGGGCGTGAACCCCATGTGGTTTACGACGTCAGGGATTTACGTACTGGAAATCACTGAGAGCATCCGCCGCGAAGCGGAGATCACCCGTGAAGCGCTCCACGTCGTAGCCAATCCTGCCGACCTGCCTGACAAGCCAGGCAAGATCATGTGCGTCGCAGCCAATCCCGGCGACTTATCGGGCTTTCAACGATTGCGGGAGCGCCTGGGCTCCGAGCTTTCAGTCGCCTCCTCGCACACACGGCTGCTGGAGATCGGACCTCTCCAGGTCTCGAAACGATCGGCACTCGAGACCCTGGCAACTCGGTTGAACATCACGCGAGCGCAGTGCGCAGCTGCTGGCGACGCCGAGAACGACATCGAGATGCTGGAGTGGGCGGGCGTTGCCGTGACCGTGGCCAACGCACTGACCGCCGTCAAGCGCCTCGTCGGATTCGTCGGCCCTTCCTGCGACCAGGGAGGATTGGCCGATGGTGTCACTTGGCTGTTGAAGCATCAGGCACATGCGCGCGCGGTTATCTAAGGGAGGAAGAACATGGAAATCACGGCGCGAGACGTTGCCCCGGGTTCAGTGGCGGGCATTTCCCGCAGGATGCGCTCCTGGGCACAAGGCATCGGGCTCTTGTGGGTGCTGCTGATTCTCTGCGGGGTCGCGATCTATCTCTCCCCCAGCTTTCTGCAAACCGGCAATCTGCTCAACGTCGGTCGTCAGGTTGCCCTGTTCGGCATCGTCAGCGTCGGCATGACTTTCGTCATCCTGACACGTGGCATTGACCTTTCCGTCGGCTCGATCGTCGGGGTGACATCCGTGAGCGCAGCAATGATGCTGGCCGCCGGCGTGTCGATCCCAATCGTTGTCCTCGCAGCACTCGCTATCGGCGTTTTGTTCGGCATCTTCAACGGCGTTGGTGTGGTCGTCCTGGGCATGCCGCCCTTCATCATGACACTCGGAACGCTGGTGATGGGCAGAGGCATCGCGATGACGATCGCCGACGGTCAGCCCAAGAGCCTCGGCTCGGCCGCAGATGGATTCCATTTTCTTGGTGGCGGGTTCCTGCTGGGAATCCCGGTGCCGATCTGGATCTTCGCCGCGATCGTCGCCGTAGCGTATTTCGTGCTGCGTCACACTGCTTTCGGCCGCCAGGTCTACGCGGTGGGCTCGAATGCCGAGGCCGCGCGCCTCGCGGGCATAAATGTCCCCCGCGTGCTGATGAGCGTCTATGTCATATCCGGCCTGCTCTCGTCCTTGACGGCACTCATCTTCGTTTCCCGGCTCACCGTCGGTGAGCCGACCGCCGGGACGAACCTGGAACTCGAAGCGATATCGATCGTGGTGATCGGCGGCACCAGCCTGTTCGGCGGAGAAGGCGGCGTGGTCGGGACCGTGATCGGCGCCGCGATCATCGCCCTGATGGCCAACATCCTCAATTTGCTCGGCATTTCGCCCTTCACGCAGCAAATCGTCAAAGGTGCGATCATCCTCGCAGCCGTCGGCTTCGAGGTCATGCGTCACCGGAAGGGCAGATAGGCATCTTTGTCCGGCGAGCCTCGACAATGGTGACGAGGACGCTGGGGCAGAGGAAACTGGGAGGTAGAAATGGAACTTACACGCCGCAGAACACTGACGCTTATGGCCAGCGCCGCCGCTATTCCACTGATCGGAATTGGCAGAAGGGCATTCGCTGACGACAAGATCAAAATCGGCTTCAGCCAATGTACATTGAACCATCCCTGGCGTGTTGCGCAGACCAACGTCAACAAGGCGTACGCCGATGCGAACCTGAAGGATGTCGAACTCGTCATCACTGACGGCAACAACGATTCCGGCAAACAGGTGTCCGACATCGAGAACCTGATCGCTCAGGGACCGAAGGTGCTGATTGTGTCGCCGCTCACTGCCGACGCACTGACACCCATCGTGAAGCAGGCCATGGAGAGCGGGATCGCCGTGGTGACCCTGGATCGTAAGGTCAACACCAAGGTGACGTGCCACATCGGCGCGCTCAATCTCCCGATCGGCGCGGCAGCCGCGGCCTTCCTTGCAAAGAAGCTGGGCAACAAGGGAGCCATCATCGAGCTTCAGGGCACGGCTGGCGCATCGGCCACGACAGACCGCAACAAGGGCTTTGTCGATGAACTAGCCAAGACCCCCGATCTCAAGATCGTGGCGACACAAAATTGCGACTACACGCGCGACAAGGCGGTCAAATTCATGGAGGACATGGTGCAGCGCTTTGGCGAAGGCGAGATCCAGGCCGTCTATGCCCACAATGACGAAATGGCGCTTGGCGCCATCCAGATCCTCGAAGGCGCAGGACGTCTTAAGGACGTTCTGGTGATCGGCATCGATGGACAGAACAACGCCATTGACGCGGTTGCCGCCGGCAAGCTGGCAGCGACGTTCACCTATCCGTACGTGGCGCCGGAGGGCATCGAATATGCCTACAAGATCGCGAAGGGAGAAAGCGTCCCGGAAGAGGTGCTCCTCGAATCCGTCGCGATTACCGCCGAGAACGCCAAGGACATGATCGGCAAAGGATTCTGAAATCGAGGAAGGGGCCGCCGCACGGATTGCGCGGCCCCTTCGATCATAGGCAAGGAGATTAGAGTGACCAGTATCGCATTCGAGCCGAAGGGGGTGATCCCCGCCTGTCTGATGCCATTCGACCCCGATTTCGCGATCGACGAGAGGGCGTATCGGCGACACTTGAACGATATCGCGGCGGTCGACGGCGTCGACGCTATCGCCGTCAATGGGCATGCCGCTGAGGTCCACGCGCTGACTGTCGAGGAGCAGCATCGGGCCGTCGCCGTGACGGTCGAGGAGCTCGCTGGCCAGGGCGTGGCCACACTCGTCGGAATCTATTCGAATTCGAGCCTTGAGGCCGGGCGTCTTGCGGCACGCGCGCAGGCCGAAGGCGCACAGGGCCTGCTCGTCTTCCCACCCGATTTTATGGCGCTTGGCGGACATTTGCGCCCGGAAATGTCGATCGAGCATCTGAAGCACATCACGGGAGCCTCAGACCTCCCGATCATCCTGTTCCAGTACCCGCTCATCTCCAATCTTTCCTATCCTCTGTCGACATTGATCGATCTCTGTGTCCGCTTCCCGTCGATCCGCGCGGTGAAGGACCAGATCGGCGACGGCAACCAGCACGAACGGCAGATCCGCGAACTCAAGGCCTTGGACCAACCTGTCCGGACATTGACAACTCACAGCGCGTGGCTTCTGGGGTCGCTCGCGCTGGGCTGCGACGGGCTACTCTCAGGCGCTGGAAGCGTCATTCCCGACCTTCAGGTCGCGCTCTTTCGCGCGGTGCAGTCCGGCGACCTGACGCAGGCGCAGGCCGTCAACGACCGGATTTACCCGATGGTCCGCGCATTTTACGATGCGCCGCTCCTCGATATGCACAATCGCATGAAGGAGGCTCTGGTGCTGCTCGGCAAGCTCGAGCGTGCCGTTGTGAGGCCCCCATTGATGAAGCCTATTTCGGCGGAAATCACCAAGATCGGCAAGATGCTGTCCGCTGCTGGCATCACCGGCAATACAGTCTATGGATACGCGGCATGACGTCGGCGAGCCAATTTTACCTCAATCCGGGCGATGAGGTGGTCCTCGAACGCGAAGTGACCGAGAGCGCGGTAAGAGCCTTCGCAGATGTCAGCGGCGATCACTCTCCAAATCACGTCAATGATGGCGAGATGGAGGGTACCCCTTATGGGGGGCGCATTGCCCATGGCGCGCTGCTCGTGGCCTACATGTCGGCCTGCTCAACGGAAATCGTCGAGCGAGTTCCGGATGTGCGAGCGACCGAAACGCCGGTCTCACTTGGCTATGACCGAATCCGCTTCCTCCTCCCCGTCCGGATCGGCGACAGGGTCACCCTCAGATACACGGTTCGCGAAATCGACGCGGAGCGTCGCCGCGCCCGCTCCGACATTGTAGTCACCAATCAGAACAACGAGACTGTCTGTGTGGGGGAGCACATCCTGAAATGGGTTCGCTAGGCAGACAAGACCCGACCTACGACTACATCGTGGTCGGCGGTGGATCATCCGGCTGCACGGTTGCCGCCCGCCTGTCGGAGGATCCTGATTGCAAGGTCCTGCTGCTGGAGGCCGGCGCCCGCGACTGGAACCCTTACATCCACCTGCCCGTCTGCTACTACAAGACGACCAAGGGCCCCCTGACCTGGGATTTCGCGCTGTCATCGCAAGTACATCAGGATGGCATAACGCCGCCCTACACCCAGGCGCGAGTGCTTGGGGGTGGCAGTTCGATCAATGCGCAGGTTTATATCCGGGGCGTAGCGGCGGATTACGACCACTGGGAGGCGTCCGGTTGCCCGGGGTGGTCCTATCAGGACGTGCTGCCTTATTTCATGCGGGCCGAGGCAAACGAACGCTTCGCGGACACCTACCATGGCACGGACGGGCCTCTGGGTGTCTCGGACCAGCGCCATACGCATCCTTTGTCCAAGGCCTTCATCAAGGCGTGCCAGGAATACGGCATGCCCTACAATGCGGACTTCAACGGCCACGACCAACGCGGCACAGGCCTCTATCAAGTCACCAACCGCAATGGTCGCCGCTGCAGCGCGGCAGTCGCGTATCTCGGAGCCGCGCGCAAGCACCCCAACCTCGAAGTCCGGACCGGCTGTTTCGTCCACCGCATCGTGATCGAAGGCGGACGCGCAGTGGGGATCGAGGGCGTGACAGGCAAGCGGCCATTTTTTGCGCGGGCCGAGCGGGAGGTCGTGCTCACAGCCGGGGCCATCAGCACGCCCAAACTGCTGATGCTGTCCGGCATAGGACCAGCGAAGCACCTTTCCGCCCATGGCATCCGGTCTGTCGTCGACCTGCCCGGCGTTGGGCAGAATTTCCACGACCACCTGGACATCTTCATGATGTACAACGTTACCGGCATCGAGAGCTATGACGTCTATAAGAAGGCCCATCGGCAGGTCTGGGCCGGGCTGCAGTATGCGCTATTCCGCAATGGTCCGATCAGCGCGACCGTAGTTGAGGGTGGGGCTTTCTGGCCGGCGGATGGGAACGATCCCTCTACCGACATCCAGTTTCATTTCCTTGCCGGAACCGGGATCGAAGCCGTCACGGGAGATCAGTCAACGGGGAATGGATGTACACTGAATGCCTACCTCGTTCGGCCGCGTTCGCGAGGCAATGTCTCGCTTGCAAGCGCCGACCCCGCGAGGGCGCCGGTCATCGATCCCAATTTCCTATCGGAAAAATTTGATCTCGATCATACCGTCGAGTCAGTGCGGATCGGTCAGGACATCATGTCCCGGCCTTCGATGTCGAAGTACATCGCCAACGAGTTCATGCCCGGGCCTGCTGTTCGAAATCGGGCTGACTACGAGACCTACGTCCGCCGGGAAAGCCGTTCCGGTTATCATCCAGTCGGCACATGCCGGATGGGCGAGGACGACCTGGCCGTCGTTGATCCTGAACTCAGAGTGCGCGGGGTGGATGGGCTACGCGTCGCCGACGCGTCGATCATGCCACGTCTGGTGTCGGGCAACACGAACGCGCCCACGATCATGATTGGGGAGAAGGCATCTGACCTCCTGAAGGGTAACCGCAAAGCGATGACTCCAGTTACGACGGGACTTGCGTATGCAGCGGAGTGAAACCATCACCCGCCTCGTTCTGGCGGAGCGAAAGGAGCGGGTTCTCGTTGTCACGCTCAACCGGCCCGACAAGCTTAACGCGCTGTCGAAGGAGCTTCTGGGCCAGTTGGCGGCGTGTCTGAACGAAGCCGAAGCCGATCCGACACTCGGATGTGTTGTCTTGACTGGTGCCGGCCGAGCCTTTTCGGCGGGAGCAGACATTGCAGACATGCTCGTTCGGGGCGTCGCCTCCTATACCGATCCCGAACGGCTGGAATCATGGCGATCGGTCGAGGCTTTTTCAAAGCCCCTGCTTGCGGCTATCAACGGTTTTGCGTTCGGAGGTGGACTGGAACTCGCCCTGCTATCCGACATAGCCTTGGCCTCCGAAACGGCGACCTTTGCATTCCCGGAGATCAGGATCGGCTCCTTTCCGGGCGATGGCGGCACGCAACGCCTGCCGCGGCTCGTGGGCAAATCCTTTGCTATGCAGATGATCCTGACGGGACAGACGATCGATGCGCAACTTGCCGAGCACAAGGGTCTGATCAGCGAGGTCGTGCCTGCGAATCGCCTTGTGCAGAGAGCTCTGGAAATCGCCAATGCGGTCGCTGCGAACTCGGTTGCTGTTGCGCCCTTCGCCAAGCGCGCTGTCCTCGCCGCTGACCGGATGACCCTGCCCGAGGGCCTGCGACTTGAGCATGAACTGACGACCGAGGCGTTCGGGCTCCACGACCGAACGGAGGGGTTGAGAGCCTTTGCGGAGAAGCGACCGCCTGTGTTCATAGGTCGTTGACGAACCGGGAAAACCGGGAGGAAATGATGTGGGACTATATCGTGATCGGGGCAGGCTCGGCGGGTTGCGTGCTCGCCAACCGACTGAGCGAAGACCCCGCCGCCAATGTGTTGTTGCTCGAAGCGGGTAGCCGGGACTGGAACCCCATGATCCATATTCCGGGGGGCATCGGCAAGCTGTTCGGGCGTGGCGTGAACTGGCGGTTTCATACTGTTCCGCAGCAAAATCTCGACGGTCGCTCGGTGTGGTACCCACAGGGGAAAACGTTGGGTGGATCAAGCTCGATCAACGCAATGATCTACATCCGGTGCCAAAAAGAGGACTATGACAATTGGGCCTCCTTGGGAAACCGGGGTTGGTCTTACGAAGATGTCCTGCCCTACTTCCGGAAGTCCGAGGACAACGATCGCCTATCCAACAGGTATCATGGACAGGGCGGACCGCTGTGGGTCTCCGACCAGGTCAGCCCGCATCCGCTGACCAAAGCCTTCGTGAGAGCCGCTCAGCAATATGGCCTGCCGTTCAACCCGGATTTCAACGGCGAAAGCATCTATGGCGCCGGATTCTATCAGGTGACTTGCCGGGACGGCCGCCGGCGCTCAGCAGCTGTCTCCTATTTGCGCCCCGTCCGCACCCGCAAGAACCTGACCGTCAGGACTCGTACACGGGTGACGCGCATCGTAATTGAAAACGGCAAGGCGGTCGGCGTGGAACTTGACGGGGGCCGCGAGATCCTGCGTGCGAACCAAGAGGTCCTCGTTTCGAGCGGGGCGATCAATTCTCCCCGGCTTTTGCTGTTGTCTGGGCTAGGTCCCGCGGATGAATTGAAACCGCTTGGCATAGCGCCGGTCGCCGACTTGAAGGGTGTCGGCCGAAATCTCCAGGATCACCTTTGCACAAACGTCCACGTCACACTCAAGCAGCCTATCAGCTACGATGGGCACGATCGCGTTCCTTGGTCGATGCTGCACGGGATGCGCTGGCTGCTCTATCGTAACGGGCCAGCCGCTTCCGTGATCGTCGAAGGCGGCGGTTTCTTCCAGACGGAAAATGCCACCCGTCCCGACCTGCAGGTCCACATCGCGCCTGCTACCGTGGTGCGTGGGGGGCAAACGCGGCTTCCCGGTGCACGAGGCTTTACCATCAACTCGACATTTCTGCGACCAAGGAGCGTCGGGTCGGTCCGGCTTCGATCGGCCGATCCAGCCGCGGAGCCGCTGATCGATCCCAACTACCTCGCAGATTCTTATGACCGCGGCATGGCCCTGAAGTCAGTGCGGTTGATCCGCGAGGTCCTTTCGCAGCCCGCGATCGCTAGGTTCATCGAGGCTGAGCGGCTCCCCGGCCCGTCAGCCCAAACCGATGACGAGATCATGGCCTATGTCCGGCAATATGCATGCTGCGACTACCATCCCGTCGGCACCTGCAAGATGGGCGTGGACGACATGGCCGTCGTCGACTCCGATTTGCGGGTGAGAGGCATCGAAGGGCTGCGTGTCATCGACTCCTCAATCATGCCGGTGCTGATCAGTGGCAACACCAACGGTCCTGCAATGATGATCGGCGAGAAGGGCGCCGATCTTGTCAAAGGCAACCAGATGGCGGCTCCCATTGCGCCGCTTGCCGCGGTTGCATGAATCGACGTCCTCCTGGCGCCAAAGTGGAGTGGCCGAAAAATGCAGTTCCTAATATTGTCTCGGCGGCGAACAAGTGAATTCACTGCAGCCGAGTTCGACGAATTGGCTAAACAGGAGGCGGACCAGGCCCGGCAGTTGTACGGGCTCGGCTTCACAAGACAGCTGTGGCATCGAGGCGATCAAGGCGGGGCCTGCCAAATCGCGGAGGCGGCCGATGAGGTCGAGGTCAGAACCAAGCTCGCAACACTGCCGTTCGCGAAGGCCGGCATGCTGGACTTCGAGATCGTTCCTTTGAAGCCGTATGCGGGGTTCTACACTTGAATATCTGGCCAAGACCCGGCTGACCAATAGATCACGCGAAAACCATTTGAAAAACCGCCGTTGCCCTGCCTGAGGGACGCGACGATGCCGCCTACCCGAATGGAAAGACCGGCCTCGCAGCGGAACTGCCAACTGCCGCAGGCAAAAGGTCGATGGCAGCCCTCCCTTCCATTAGTCAGCAATGAGGCAAGTAGGAGATTGACCGCATGTTCGATCCCAAGTCGTTCCTGGCCTCGATCTTCTCCGCCGCCGTCGCGGCAGCTAATCCGGACCGGATGATCCGTGACTATCTTCCGCCAAGACCCAAGGGCCGGACTATCGTAATCGGCGCGGGCAAGGGCTCCGCCCAAATGGCGTCGGCATTCGAGAGGGCTTGGGCCGCACCGATGGAGGGTCTGGTCGTAACTCGGTACGGCTTCGGCGCGCAGTGTGAGCGTACGGAAATCATTGAGGCAGCGCATCCGGTACCGGATGCCGCCGGCCTAAAAGCATCGAAGCGCATCCTTGAGAAAGTTTCTGGTCTGACCGCCGATGACTTGGTTGTTGCGTTGATCTCGGGCGGTGGTTCAGCCCTGCTTCCCTCACCTGCCCCAGGCCTGACGCTTGCCGACGAAATCGCCGTTAACGAGGCATTGCTCGAGTCCGGCGCGCCGATCATGGCCATGAACACCGTTCGCAAGCATCTCTCGACGATCAAGGGGGGTCGGCTTGCACTCGCCGCGCATCCGGCCAAAGTCGTCTCGTTGATCATTTGCGATATACCAGGCGACAACCCGGCGCTCGTAGCTTCTGGGCCGACGGTGCCGGACCCTGCTGATCGGGCCGACGCGCTGAATTTTATAGCGACGTATGGCATAAGGGTGTCCGCAAAGGTGATGGCGTATCTCAATTCTGCTGCTGCCGACGCACCCTCGCCATCCGATCCGCGGTTTGCCGGAAACGAGGTGCACGTCATCGCGTCAGCCGCCGTCTCTCTCGAAGCCGCGGCCGCCGAAGCGCGCAAGCAGGGAGTCGAAGCCGTCATTCTGTCGGATGCGATCGAAGGCGAAGCGCGGGACGTGGGTCGAGTGCACGCGGCAATCGCGCGCGAGGTTGCGCTGCGAGACCGGCCCTTCCCCAAGCCTGTTCTGATCCTTTCTGGCGGGGAAACTACAGTAACACTGCGTGCGAAGGGCAAGGGCGGCCGCAATAGCGAATTACTGCTGTCCTTCGCCATCGGCATCGATGGGATTTCAAGTATTAGCGCCTTGGCCGCAGATACGGACGGCATAGACGGTTCGGAAGACAATGCTGGTGCCTTCGCCAACGGATCGACAGTCGCGCGGATGCGACGGGCAGGCTTAGACGCCAGGGCCATGCTCGCCGGGAACAATGCCTGGACGGCTTTCGATGCCGTCGGAGATTTGTTTGTGCCGGGTCCGACGGGCACCAATGTAAACGACTTCAGAGCTATATTCGTGCGGTGACCATCTACACCGGCACGCTCAGCGAGGCATGCGGTGGGTGGTGTCCGACCATGTCACAGTGCGAACATCCGGCCGACTAAGCGGGCCGAGCTCAAACGTGCAGATGGCCTGGCGTGGCGGGCAACATCCCGCGAGATGTGACGGCCGCTCATTCGATGCACACCAGTCGGGCGCTTGTGCTCGAACTGCATCTTCCTCGCCTTAACCCGGCCCGGCGCCAGTTGTCAGGGCCGCTGCAATCGGCGTCTGTCAGAGGAACCGCGTCCCAACCAACGATACACCGTCCGGCGGGCGATCGGATGCGCCACCGACCCTTTTTTACGCTGCTACTTCCAATTGCCGCACTAGAGATTGGTAGTCCTTCCCGGGCGGCTCTGAATCCGTACATTCGCCTGCATTCTTGCCTCGAAGGCCAAACCCGGTGGCGCCGACATTTTTCAGGCAGTGCATCCACCCGAGGAGATTGAGAGTTCAGATCCGATGATCATCGCGCACCTGCTCGACATGGACGGGGTCCTAGTCCGAGGCAGTCAACCGATTGAAGGCTCGGTAGACTATGTCGCCGGACTGGTCGCCGAGGGTCGGCCGTTTCAGATCTTCACCAACAACTCACGCTTCACGCCGGAAGATCATGCTGAGCGCTTGAAGGCCGTTGGCTTCCCTGTATCGCCCGAGCACGTCTACACATCGGCGCTTGCCACCGCACGGTTCGTCAATCTGCAAAGACCCGGAGCCTCCGCTTATGTCATCGGCGACCATGGCCTGGTCGATCCCCTACGGCGTGCAGGCTGCCGGATTACGGAGTTTAGCCCCGACTTCGTGATCCTCGGCGACACCACTTCGTATCACTACGAGCAGATCGCCACTGGCGCCGAGCTTGTGGCAAGAGGCGCATGGTTTCTCGCCACTAATCCCGACGCCACTGGCCCGACTGAGCTTGGCTTTCACCCCGCCTGCGGCGCGGCGGCAGCACTCATCGAGAAGGCCACAGGCCGTCAGCCCTATTTCGTGGGAAAGCCAAACCCATTCATGATGCGAAGCGCGCTCGAGCGGCTAGGCGTGAGTGCGGCTGATACGGTCATGGTCGGTGACAGAATGGATACGGACGTAATCGCCGGACTGGAATCAGGCATGAAGACAGCCCTTGTACTTACGGGCGTCAGCACGCGCGCTGACATGGAGCGGTTCCCATTCAGACCGGACTACGTGATCGACCGTCTCGCCGATCTTGGGCAGTTCTTATGACGGAATGACACTCCTAACACTACTGGGGCAAAGATCACCACCAGCGTGCGAAAGGAGCCGACAGGCGCGAGCTTGCGCCGCACAGGAGAGCGACAGGGTGATCTAACGACCCTCAGCCCCTTTGGAAGCGCTTCCCCGAGCGCAGAACCACAATGCATGCGGCTATCACCTGCCTCAGGCCAGCGACCGATGCGATGAAGCGCCAGTCTATTGCCGAAGAGCTTTAGAGCGCTGCTGATCGCATCGCGCGATATGCCGCGCTCGGATTTGCAGGTCATCCGTCAGTCCGATTACTCCGATTGGTGCGGTGCGCGTGACGCTGGCCGGCGTTCTTAAGATAGCCTTCCGGCACCTCGGAGCTAGCGCTGGTCTGGAAGGCGCCCATTGCAAGCCCGAAAGCATCAAGCCCGACAGAAATTGCCGCGACGGCAACCAGAGTAGCCGCGTGCTGTTCGCGGTTGAGTAGGACTGGCCGTGTATTGCACCGCTGCCCGCTGGTAAGCCCCGAGAAGCGTTTCTCGAACACCCTGTATGGGCTCATTCCTCGTCGTGCCTTTGGGTCTTAGTGTCGATCAAGCATCTAGACTGCACCGTCCGCCTGATTACTGTGAGGTTGCAAGTTTAGTCGCCGATACTGCCAACGGAAGAACGGAGCTGAAATGCCCGAAGCAACCTACGCATTCGCCCGCTTGCGTCTATGGCGTTGGAGGATGCGGAGAGCGCTTCAACCCATCCTCATCGCACTGCTCAGCATGTGGCCAGTCACCATTACAGTGATCCTCCTGCTCGCGTGCTTCTTGTTTCCGGGAACGGCGTCCGATCAGGTGGTCGAAACGATGCTTGGCTACGCCCGTCACGGCGAGGCAGTCGATATTCAATGGACCAAGTTCGCGATCACGCTTCTGTCGGCCGCAGCACTCTCGACCATATTGCGCCGTCAATCCGCTGTCTTGATTTCCCGATCGACGGTTCCGTTTAGCTATCGAATTTGGATCAACAGGATCGTCGGAACCCTTCCGCTGATCCTTCTGGCGGTCTTGATGGTTCGCCTCAGGGACGAATTGGCACCGGCGAGTTACTGGCTCCTCGCCCTACTGAGCGTCCTGATCATCGCGTACGTTCTGTCGGCGCGAAGGGCTGCGCTCGACTCGCGCCTATCGGCGCACTCGTCCACGACGCGACGCGGACACCGCCTGCCAACGGTGCTCTGGGCTTACCTGTTGCCGATTCTGCTGCTGAGCGCATTCGCGGCTTCGACAAGGGATGAAACCTTTGGTCTGCCCATCAGCATGATTTCGATCTCACAAGCGCTCGGTCCCCTCAACATACTCCTCTTGGCCTGCTGCTTTTGGACGATCGTTACATCGTGGCTGGTGCGTTTCGGCCGGCGTACCAGGCTACCTGCCGTTGGGTTTCTGGTCGTGCTGGCGGTCGGCCTAATCGCGCTGAACGTGAACGACAATCACCAGATCCGCCGGATCGGACGTTTTACTCCATCGATAGAGCTGGAGAATGCTTTCGGCAGTTGGCTCGCCTCCCGACCCGACCGCGCCGACTTTAATACCTATCCGGTGATCTTGGTTGCCGCTGAAGGTGGAGGCATCAGGGCCGCAGTGTTCACAGCCACCGTCCTTTCTCGGCTTGTCGACCGATGCCCGCGGCTGGCCCAGCACATATTCGTAGTTAGCGGGGTTTCTGGTGGCTCGATCGGTGCCGCTATCTATGCGGCAGCAATGAAAGCCAAGCCGCCCGAAACCGAGGCGAGCCGATGCGATCTAAAGGACGTGAGTTCCTCGACGTATCAGGATGCTGCAATGGAGGTGTTGGCTGACGACCACCTTTCACCGTTGCTCAGTCGCTACTTTTTTACTGAGATCTTCCAGCAATTCTGGCCTGTCCCCGTTCCAGCTTTCGATCGTCAACTTGGACTCGAGTGGAGCTTGGAGCGTTCCTTTGCACGTGTTTTCGGGGAGGACGTCCTGTCTAATCCGCTTTATGGCCTCGTCCCGACTGCAGAGGCCGCTAGCGTTCCGTACCTCATCCTGAACTCGACGAGAGTTCGCGACGGTCGGCGGGTCAGCATGAGCCCGATCTATCTCAGAACTGACGCGAAAGGCGGCGGGGACGACTGGCATGCCGTGGACTATCTCAATGGCCCACCACTCAGCGCGGCGGCGGGTACAAGTGCGCGGTTTCCGTTCATTTCGCCGCCGGGGTCATTCACATCCCTTACCGTGAAACGAGAAGGTGAGGTTTGGGTCGAGGACCCAGACTTCAAGGGGATCAAAGACCAATACGTTGACGGGGGCTATTTCGATAACTCGGGGGCGCCGACACTTATGGGAGTCTACCGGGGGCTCGATAAATACCGTGAGGACAGAGGAGCCGATGCACCGAAGTTTTCTATCCTGGTGGTGCATATCGGTAACGAACCTCTCTGCGACGCTGCTCAGGCGAGCGCCGACGAAAGACCGTGCTCGGAACCCAAAGATTCAGGCGGCCACTCGAGCGTTCTTGCCGAAGCAAGCATCGCCCTTGAGACGGTGAAGCGAGTACGTAGCGCGCGAGTGGGCTATGGCTTGAGTGAGCTCGAAGATTTGGTCATGGCCACTTCCGAGATGCGCGTGACGCTCGATCCACGAGGTAAGACGGACGAAGAATTGATCGCGATGACTAAAGAGGCGATCGCCAACCAGCCGAGCACTCTCGATAGGTACTACAGCATCCAAATGCGCGATCGCGGCGTGACAATCCCGTTAGCCTGGCTTCTTTCTCAGCGGGCGATCGACGACCTGCATACTCAGTTGGACCCTCTTACGCCGGAGACCTGCGCCAGAGACGCGTCCACCCGTCGAAGTGGCTACGCCGCCTGTCAGATTGGCGAGTTGCTGACGTCGTTTGTGAAACTGACCCAAGCCGAGTAGCCGTCGGCGCTTGGGCGAGCGACTGACCACGACCGCGCTCTAGTGCCCTGCAACCGGTTTGATCTCGATGTCCACGTAGGCCGTGCCCGTGACCAGTACCTCCATGTCGGTGCGCTATGGCTGCGGCTGGCCCCGGCGACGCCCGTATGAATGCGCCACTGGGGAAGATGGAGCCGGAACGTACTGGGCGATAGTGGGCGCTGTGGCGCGATAGAGGCCGCAGTTGATCTTGAGGAGCAGACCCTCGTCTAAGACACCGTTTCCACACCGTGGTTTCGTTCCGTTCGATTCCGATATGATTCCCGCCTTCGCCGCCGCCCGCTTTCGCCAGAACGAAAAAGCCCAGAGAACTCGTTACTTTCACTGCGCTTTTTTGGTTGCGGGGACAGAATTTGAATCTGTGCCTTCAGGTTATGAGTTTTCCGGGCCAGAATGCTGCAGCGTCACGCCGAACAAATCACATTTTTGCACTGCGAACTTGCTCGCTACACTTTCCTTGCACACGCTTTGAACGGCCGCCCTATCCATTTGGCGTCGATTGCTCCAATTGAACTTCGCAGCAACTCCGTTAATCATCCCTCGGATGGCGAGCGGCGAGCGAAGAATTGAACACACTCTTCCTACTCATGGCGCAGTACGAGGGACGCGTGATTGTCCCCGCTGAGACCGTGTGCAAGGATTATTTTTCCCACCTGACGTTCACCAAGTTCTTACGCAAAGTGAGCATTGGAGAAATTGAGCTTCCGCTAACCCGAGCAGAAAGAAGCCAGAAGAGTGCTAAAGGCGTTCATCTCCAGGACCTAGCTTCATACCTGGATAAGCGGCGCGAAATCGCACTGTCTGAAGTGCGCGCCTTCCGACGTGGCTAGCGCTCCCGTGGCTTCTATGCGCTTGGAGTTCGCAATCCCTAGATGACCGACAGGATGCTACTCGCGTCCGCCATTCGTGCCCCTTCCCCGAAATGCGCCCGATTTGCCCAAGCTCCCCGGAAGAGTACAACAGCAGTACAACTTGGAGGAAGTGATATCCCTTAGTTGTTGAATATCCGTTGCTTTTCGCCACGTCCGTCCAGCTGAAGATTCAGGCGCTTGTTGAGCGCGTTCGCTTACCCAGCGGTCTTCGACGCGTTTGTACTGCGCCTGACAGCGCTCGACGGATAGTTCCCGTCCCGTGTTTCTGGACTTCCTGCGCCAGCTTGCGGACGATCGTCTGCGGCGCGCTATCTGCATTCGGACCCCTGTCTTCAAGATAGCATCGTTGCTCAGCCGCGTCAGCGCTCGGGACGCGGTGGCACGTTAACGAAGCGCGTTATTGAACAAATGTCTACCACTGCGTGGGCAATATAAGAGACGCGCCCCGCTTTGCCGGATCGGTGGCGGAGAGTCGTATGAACTTAGCTGGTGAAGCCTTGTCGATCGACACGTGGATCGGCCTCTCGTCGGCAACATATGCCGCCGCCGCCAATGCGCTTGCCAACTCCAGCCCCTTGCTAACGAAATCGCCGTATGACACCGGCCCCACGCGGTCGAGCTCATTCTTATGCTCGTCCAGAGAACTCATCATGATCGCGCTCTCCGCGTAGCCGGGAACCTCCTGTTCGAAGAGGCCGCTTGGCTTCACTGTCCATATCCGGTCGGCTGGCGGCGGTCCTGCGACTAGCATGGGCGGGGTGGCAGGAATCATAGGGACCACCACAAGCTCGGATCGGCGGCTGGCAATGTCCTGATTTGGATCGTGCCCGATGGTCTCCAACCCGACGGTGTCGACACAGAAACAATGCGGCTGCCAGCTTTGCGGAGGCTGCAGCATGAAGATGCGTTTTTCGGAGAACGGCATCCGGTCAAGAATCGCCTCGATGTCGTCGATGTATCGACGGGCATCGTTGATACTTAATTCGGCGACTGGTTCAAGCCGGTGAAGAATCTCATCCGAATCCGCTATGTCCGGGTTTGAGTCCCAGAAGAATCGGATCCGGCGCCGTTCGCCCTGTTGGTCCGATCCCACAATGGCGATGCAAAGGCCGACGAGAGAAAGCACGCCGTCCGGATCATATGTGATGATTTGCAAGGCCGGCTGGGAGACCTTTGAGGGCACCGGCACCGCGATGGCGTAAAGGTTGGAGAGTCCCTGCTCGTCGAACTTCGCGCTCATCATCCCGGAGCGGGAGGTCGCGGTAAACATTACAAACTCGAGGCCCGATTGCGTGCCGGGAACGTCCAGTTCATAGCCCTTGTCGACCAAGGTTGTGTTGGCCGCGAGAAAGAGGCCGACAAACCGCTGCGCAAACGTGGGGTCGCTTAGCTGGGTCCCGACGATGTTCTGAACTAGGCGAACCCGGACCTGCATATTGGTCTCGCGTCTCACAGTGTCGATCAGCGTAGCTGCCTTATCAGCATCCTCGCCGGCCAAAGCGAGGTCGAGCACAGCGGATTCACCGGCGCGCCACGCCATGTACCCGAGAAGATCGGTTGTGCCCTTTCCAGCCGGTCCATGTAGGTACGCCCGGGCGACATTGGCACCATTAGGACGGCTCGACCAACTGAGGCTCCAGTGCGAGCCCTCAAGGGCCGGTGGACGCGGATCGTCCAGCCGGGCGATGGTGCGCGCCTTGTCTTTCGAACGACGCTCTTCGGTCTCGCCGCTGACCGCCTCCCAGGCATCCGCAGTCAGCGCCACGAAACGCGTTGGCGATGCGTTGAAGATTACTGATGTGGGTCCAAGCGGCATCGTCAGCGCATACGTTCTCGGATCGGGGTCGTTGACACCCGCCGGCTGGACCAGATCGTCTGGATCGGCCGGAGGAGGATCAATCGCCCTCACCTCCGCGCCGTCCGGCGGTTCCCCGGACAAGCCGGGATTTCCGTCCGCGTCAAAGACGATAGAGACGTAACGGACCTTACTCTCTGCTGGCAATTCCAGACCGGAGATTGGAAGCGAGGACTTGAGACCCGGATCCTTGCCGTCACTGACAGCAATCAAACCCAGGCGGAAATTGCTCGGGGTGCGGATTGACCAGTCCCACATGATGGTGGTGGAGAGATATGACCGGCCATTGGCGGGGTATGCGAGGTTGCTGGGCCCGAAAGTTGGCGCCTGGACGGGCCAGGGATCGAGCCTGCAGATAGGCTCGTCCCGTTTTGGCCAGCGACCAAAAATGTCGCGGGGATAGACACCAAGCTTGACGTTTGCCGGCATCGTGAAGGGCAGATCGAGGGGACCGACCAGCAAGTATGGCCTGCCAAGCGATAAAACATCCGACTTATCGCTGTTCGGAAAATAGGCCTTGATCGCCCCGGAGTCTTCGTCGGTGAAGAAGTTCTCGCTCCCGGCCACCTGTTCGACAAAAAAGGTGTCGAGCCTGGAGGGCGTATCGACCAGAAGTCGCGCATCGCAACTCGCCGCCCCGTCGCGAATCACGGGTGGACGTTGTTCTGTCGCTTCGGCGGTGATCGTCGGTTCGGCGCCCAGAACGAGCCGGGCGAACTGAACTGATCGCCTGACGTTCGCAGCCTGACGGTTGCCTTGAGCACTGCCCGTATCCGCAAAGCCCTTCAAAGCGTGGAACGTCGTTATCCGGATGATGGGAAACGGCAGCGCGCGCTGCCCCACGATCCAGTCGAAGATCTTGTCCCTGTTTTCGAGGTAGGGAAATTGCTGACCCACGCCAAAACTGACTGCCTGCCCCAGCGACACTGCTTCGATCGGGCCTATCAAGGCAATGGCTTGCCACATGGCGCTAGGACAGACCTCAAAAAACGCATCGATCGTGTCAGGCACAGGCTGCGTATACGTCCACGCGGGATCTGCCAGGATATTCGAGAAATCTGCCGGGATCCGCTGCACGAAGTCCTGCTGCAGAACGAGGTTGGCGACGGAGGGCGGATCTGCCTGGTGCACTTTGCTGGTAAGTTGCGCGGATTGCGGTGCATCGCCGTTTGCCCGGGCGAGCGCGTCAGCTTTCAGCCGCTTATCAAGCGACCACTGCTGATCGCCCTTGGCCCCAAGGTATGCCTGATCGTCATAGCAGGTGATCCCGGGCAGGCAAGGGCCGACTTCGGCGATTGAGCGTATCGGCAGTTCTGGGTTTCCTGCAATTCCGACCAGTAGCACCTGCACAAGATCGACGCGGGCCGTTGCCTTCGCACCGAAAATACCCGGCCCAAACAGCAGTACCTTTGAATTCTGCGAAACCGGCTGTCGCGTTTCAGGGATTTCGTCGCCCAAGGCGTCAACGGCGAAGATCTCACAGTCAGCGTCCAATGCATTTCCCTGTGCCAGCACACATAAGAACCCATCGACAAACACGCTAGGCATATGCTGGAGCAGATTGGCCTCAAATCCAGTTGAGGAGTCGAGCTGGACATGGCCTACCGTGACTGCTTGATCGCCGATAGGTAACGGATTCTGGGACGCGTCGACAAAAGCTGGCGCCACCGGCATGCCGAGTGCCGGGTCAGTGCTCCAGCATACGCTGACCATCGCCGACGGGTTGGGCGGGAACAGGGCGCCGAGTTCAGCGCCTGGATTTATCTGATTGCCGGGCTTGTCGACGAACTCATCCCGCTGATAGCGGAACAACCCCATGCGAGCCTGCAGGTTGGGAGCCATGCTTCACCTAGACGCGAGAGACTTGCGCGCACCGAGCACTGTGTCTCCGATTGAGAAATGCGCGGTGGCGAGCGGGCGGGGAATACGATCGACTTCGCGGTCGGAGAATTTGACCGTCACAGCTTCTCCAGGTTTGCGGTCAAGCTTGGCAAACAGGGCAAAGCCGGTCGCAGACACGACGATATCGGTGAGACCCGTTGATCCATCCAAGTCGATCGATTGCATAAGCATGTCGCTCAGGTCTGCGACGTAGTCTTGCCCCTGGGCCTGCTTGATCGCGGCTGCCCGAGTCCGCCTCACCAGTGGCTCATTGCTTTCGAGAACGATGCCGGTCGCTTCCATCGTGCCTTGATCCTCTTCCCAAAGCACGGTCACCCTGGCGTCGTCCCTGCGGTCGCCCCGCTCGCCAAGCACACCTGCCACGGAGTCTTCAAAGCTCTTGTCCGGCGAGAGTGCGACGCCTACTTCGACGGGCGTGGGAAGCATTTCGAACTGCGGCTGCTCCGACGCATTGCGATGCCGGACAACCGCGCGACCGAACATCTCGAGGTGAGCTTTTAGGTTCCGGTGAAGTCCGGTACGGAACGCAATTTTGAGCAGGGGCTCATCGCCTTTGTCGCCCTCGTCGGCAAACTTCCAGCCTTCAGGCTCGGGCGCATCATCAACCACCTCTATTGTGATGGCGTATCCCGACAGCGGACGAAGCTTTGACTTGAAACCAATCCAAAGTCCGGCCTCAGGCAAAGAGATGTCGCCAAGACAGCTCAGATCGCCGCCCGCTTCAGCCAGGTGCAGGATTGCCTCCTCCAGTGCGGTGGGCAGCGCCGCGACTGACTTTACTTCAAAACCATTCACCGGGTGGACGATTGCCTGGAGCAAGGCTGCGGGGTCGACAGTTACGCCCTCGTGCCACTTAAGCGTTTCACCTGGATCAACCACATCATTGCCACCGTCCTCCGTGATCGTGACCCGCAACCGCGCCTTGGCGAACTTCGCAAGCGTCCTGAGCAAATCGTTGGAGCCGAGCACGATGCCGGGCGTGTCGTCGGGATAATGGAAGCGTTCTCCCGCATACGGGAAGGTCGTGATGAGATACGGCGTGATATGCCTAGGCGGCTCGTCGGTCGTTGTGAAACGGTATTCGCGTTGCTGCGTAGGCGTGCCATCGCCCTCCGCCTGCCAGGCTATATCGAGACGGTATTCCGTTGCCGGCTCCAGCAGCGGAACTTGGGGCTGGTTCAGGAAGTCCAGCAATTCCTTCTGAGCTTTGGCCTTCTCGGCAACGTCGTTGTCGAAGCGGGTCTTCTCGGCCAACGGCACCAGCTTGACGCCGCCGATCAAAAGCGTCAGCGGGTCAGCGAGCTCAACGTCGGCGTTAAATCGCACGGTCATGCTTACCGGTGGACCACGCAGCTCTTTGGAATTCACCTGAAGGCGAACCAACTCGAAGGGCATCTTCTGTAAGGTCGGTTCGTTCTGAGCGTCCACGAAAGCGTCCGCGTTATCCCTCCAGTTTTCGTGGTGAAGATGGAAGTCTTTGCCATCACCGACGCCTAGTTGTGTTCGCTTTGCCTCAGGCGACGTGAGCGAGTAGACCACCGAGGTTCCACCGGCATCCTTGAACTCGAACTCGACCCTGGATTCATGCCCAAAGAGCCGATGTGCAATTAGAAACTCGACCGGCTCGTCAGCGTAAATGTCGCCGCTGAATACGACGGCCGAGCTCAGGCGGCCGTCGGGCACCCACCGGGACATGAGCTTGAGATAGGTGAAGCGTGCATTGGTGCCGGCGTTCGTTCCGACCTCGCAGCCCCCGATATACAACGGGAAACCCGGATAGGGATCGTTGAGAGAGTTGGCACCCGCCCGCTTCGTTAGCCGGACGTCCTCAGGCGTGGCGCCGCTCGTCCCAATTTTCTGAATGATCTTCGCGTTCGGCAGGAGCGCCGGCAAGGTCCACTCGCCATCAACGCCCGTTCCCGCCTGCGAAGCAGCCCACTCAAAAACACACAGTTGCGGCGCAACAGCTGGATCGCAAATGCCGCCCAAAATCGCCTTGACCCAGGCGTCCAGATCCGCCGGCGACGTCACCGCGTTAGAGACGGCCAGTGGGTTGCGCGTGAGCAAGGCAAGCTGCCGGGGTACCGGTTGGCCGCCTTTTTGAGACTGGGGCTGCCTCCACCAGCGGCCCGGCGTATTTGCGTAGTCGACGTCGACGAAGCCTCCGGTGGTATTGCGCTTCAGCGTCACGGCGTCGAGCCGGTACCGGCCCACGCGGCTTCCGAGGTGGAATTGGGTTTCACTTTGATCCGGGTTGCCGACACCATCCGCAAATCCTTGCGGAAGGGGACCGATCCTTGGAGGAATCGGCATCTTCAGCGCAAGGACAGCATCAAGCGAAACGTCAGTTCCACCATTGCCGCCTTTGTAGATTTCCAGTTTCGCGACCTCTCCATCGAAGTTGCCAGTCGCACCCTGCCCCCGAAGGGCGACCCGCGCCCCCGAAAGGACCACAACCCCTTCCACAATCGGCTCGAACGGTGAGTTTTCGGTGATCGTGGACCCGACATGGAGCGACACGCAGCCGGAAATCTCGACAAAGAGGAGCTTGACCTGACCGCATATCCGACCGCTGACGTAAAGCTGCGTCGAGCCGTCCGGCTTACGCAAATATTGCAGCTCGAACGTCCCTGACGCCCCGATCGAGACGATGAACAAGCGCAGTTCACCAGAGAGGCCGGCGGATCCGTATGCGAACAGCGTTTTGGCGATCGACACAAACAGCTGATTGCTGAGGTCGACCCGCAGATAGAGACTTCCACCGCCGATCTTCACGTGCGCAGCCGCCCCGATGGCGAGCGCGGTCCCTGGCAGATCCTTGGGTCCCCCGGGAACGGGGGCGTGGGCGATCATGTCTCCGGCCACCATGAAGTAGCCGGACGCGGAGAGGCTGACCACGCTCAAGATATCGAGCTTGGCTTTGATCGGATTGTCGAAGTGCCCCAGGTACATGTGCCAGTGCGCCAGATTGCGAAGCGCAAAGAAGATTTCGATCGGGGCGTGGAAGCTGAAGAACTTCTGAAAACTGACATCGGCCAGTATCCCGAGTGTCAGTTCCTCGCGCTCCAGATCCACTTTGATCAATCCGAGGAATCCTGTCGTCAGCTTGTCAGCAATGTCCTTGTTGAGTTTCGGAATCTTGAGGATGTTGAGCTTCGAAAAGATAAGAATGCTGGGGCCCGGCACTTCGAGCACCAGCATAGAGTTAAGGTTGGCCACGAAGTCGCTGATCTGAAGACCAAGTCCGACGCCGATGCCGAACGCCCAGTGGTCGTATTTGGGGGCCCATAGTGTCTTGCTCTTGGGGACTTCTACTGAGCGGACAACGTCCCCATTGGCGCGGCTCAGCCAATCCAGCGCCGGCGGCACGGCCGGCGGACTTGGCTGCTCCAGACGAACAAAGTGCATCGCGTAGAGCGCGCTGATGGACTTCAGGCCAAGTCCGGAACTCGCAAGCGGAATCATGGTGGCGAATTCGACTTCGCCGGTCGCAAGAACGGCGGTCGTTTCATCACCGCTCGCGGTATCGACCTTCGTTACGCGCGCCCCTGCATAAAAGCGCATTCCTATTGCGGTTATCGTCAGGTCCAGTGAACCCGCAATCTCCTTTTTGGTACCCGATTTGTCGATGACGAAACTGCCCGACCCCTCCAGGACACCGGGGAGTTTGACCGAGACCTTCGAGGGATAGGATTCCAGCCGTAGTCCGGTGTTATCTGTGAGGTCAATGGCGAAAGCAAAATCTCCCGCTGTGATGATCCCCAAGTTGCCGGACAGCGCAAGCCGCAGCACGAGCTCCTTGCGGGGAGCATGTCGGATCGTCACTTCGGTGAGCTTGAGCAGCTTACCGACCGGGCCCAGATCCCACAAACCCGGGTCGGCAAGGGAGAGGTCCCGCAATCCGCTGGGCACTTGGACCCACCTGAAGGCATCGGGACCTGCGACCACGATGCCGGTTCCATCGATCCGGGTCGTGACGTACTTCGAGGTAATGTTGGCTTCCTTGAGATCAACCCGGTAATCAACCTCGTAGTCAAACAATAGCGCCGTGTCGGTCTTGCCCTCCGGGCCACCGTTTATCGAGGCAGGCTGCGCCTGTAACCGGATGCCGACTACCCGGATCTCCTCAACTTCTATCGTGTTGCGAAAGAACCAGCCCAACCCAGCCACGACATAGAGCGTGCTCATCGAGCCGCTCTGGATGTCGGCGAAGTAGCCACGCAGATTTGCGTTGGGCGGAATCCCCTTTGCCTGCGTGTCGATCGATCCCGAGCTTGCGACAATCGGCGCCATCGTGATGGCAACGGCGAGCGAGCTGAACACGTCCGGGTTGATCGCGACCGGCTCGTTTGAATTGATCCGGGCGAGGATCCGATCGTCGGCACCAAGAAGTTCGCAGCCGATGACGTTGGCTTCTTGTTTGTCGCCCGCGTCGTCGGTCCAGCTTTCGAAACTCAGCGTCAGCCTTACCTCACGACCGGCCAGCCAGGTGTAAGGGAAATCAAGGTCCTTACGGAACTTGGCCGCCAGCGCGAGCCGTGTAGGTTCGCCTTGTGCCAGGGCAGCGCCCACGTGTAGGTCGGACAGGAGCGCCAGGTAGGAACTGTCGTCAGTGGGTTTGATACCGGCCTCGAACGAAACGAACCAATCCGCCGAGCTGTTTAAGTCATGACCTGATCCGAACGACCATGCACTCACGCCTATATCGAGCTCGATGTCCTTGGCGTGGCCCACATTGTTGTCGCTCAACCAGTGAACCTCGAAACCGCTCAAAAGAACACCGCGGAAGTCCCCGGTGACGCCAAACTGCTTCCTAGCGTTCTGATAAAGCGCCCATTCAGCCTTCTCGGCATTCGATGCTCCGTTCCCGGGCTTCGCAGGTGCCTTCATCACGAGAACGATGTTTTCGTCGGCAGCGCGGGGGAGGCAAATGCCGAATCCCCCAGACGGCCTTAAGAGCGCGTTGAACGTCGCTGCAACCTCGGAAGAGAACAGGCTGACCGTGGTCAGCTCGATATCGGGTGGCAATTCACCTCCGGGTTTGCCCACCACAAATCCGAAATTGTCGGTGGTGATCTCTGCCAACTTGTCAATGGCCCAAGTCATCGTCAGGTCGATCCGTCCCAATAACGTGTCAGGGGCATATGGACGATAGTTGGGGATCGCTTGATTGAGCGCCTGGGTGGAGAGGCCCGCCTTGAGCGCATTGAAGCGGTTATCCGGATCATCGGTTGGGTCCGCCAGCACCACGATGCCAACAGGCGCGACAGATTGGGTAAGCGAAACGAACTTGCCGGCATCATCCACCGAAGCCGGCCTGAACATCTCGTTGGAAAGGATCGCGCGAGGGTTAAGAAGGTTGAGCCGGAGCGCGACCTCTCGGATCTCTCCTCCGGAGAGACGGGCTGTCAACGTATACGGACAGGTCCCAGAAAGGTCTTTCGATATGCCCTTGGCGACGCTCTCCAGATGTCCAAAACGGATCGGCAGAACAATATCGACCGGCGGATCCAGCACGCCCGTGACGGCCCTGGTCCCGTCCGAGCTATCGGCCTCGAGCATTGCTAGCATATCGGGCTTTCCAGCCTCGAATGCGCGCTTATACATATCGGGAAGCCAGCCAATACCCGCTGTGATGAAACTCGGACGAAAATCGCCAAATTGCCCAGGCGGGCCGGCAGTAGCCACGGCGCCCTCTCGTGGAAAGAAGATCAACTTCGCAATACTTTATCATGCATTAATATTCGCGGCCGCGCAAACATATTTGATTTTTGCCCTGCAGAGTTGTTCGGTAGCGCAATTTGCTTGGCTGAGCTTTGAGCTTTTGCGAACGGCATCCTCGACTCGGAGCGATAGCCGATGCCCTTCAGGTTCGTTGTGGCCGCCGACTATTCCTCGTAGTGGAGTAAGTTTGCAGCACTGCGGATCCAGGCACCCCAGCCTCCGTCGCGAGCGCGCGCAATTCGGCTGGAGGTGCCAATACCGAATGCTCGAAAAGCTTCCAGTACCCCAGGCAAACCGGACGCCGCGGCGGACAACGAGGCTCAAGGATATCCCGGCTAACATCCGAATTGGAGCGGTCAATATCGTCGGCAGAAGGGCGCCGAAAAGAGCTGTCGGCGGCTCCGTCGTGGGAACGAAAAAAGAAGACAAGCAGAACTTTCGTGTGCGTTTTTTGCACACGCTATGCCTCATGGCGGCCGTAGAGCAGACGTAGCCGGCTTCCAAAGCGCGGTCATCTGAGCGACCAGACGAGGCGGCTCATTTGCGCAGAACCGGACGTTTGGTCTGACTGCGAAGGACCTGGACGCCACCGTCGGATGAAGGCGATGCCTGTTGGTAACCCATTCTGAAAGCCCACGCGGGACCAGCGGTAGCACCGCGGGAGAAAAGGCACGGACCGACAAGAATTGCTCCGCGAGTTCACCCCAAAGGCCCAACAGACAGGGCAACTAGAAGTAACCCAGGTCGGGTGGGCTTGGGTCGGAAATGTCTAAAACCCCGTCAGAACCGGAAGCCCGGAAACCGTTCCCTCCTAGGCGCTTTCTGGGCGGCTTGGTGCTTCGGCCGACGCGCCCTGGCGGCACGTCGGTCTTTGTATATGTCGCGGCCCGCGAACATCAAAAGCAGCGCCCTGGCGGTCGATCAGAAGCGTCAACGGGAGGCCGAACGCGCCGAGGGTGAACATTGCCTTGCTCGACGTGTCGATCTTGAGCGCGAGGTGCCTGATGCCGATCTCGTCGAAGAACTTTCTGACGGCTTCCGATCCTTTACGATCGACCGAAAGGGCGACGACCTCGAAATCCGGTCCGCCGAGTTCGATTGCGATTCCAGGAAACTCGGCGCTTGCTCATTTCCTAAGACAGACGGCCGCGGCGGTGGGCACCAGCGCTGTCGCCTGGCGTGGCCCCTGGTAGCGCCGCGGCTAACGGTGGCCGCCCTGCTACGCATTCGAGGCGTAACAGGTCCACAATGCCAGCTGCGTAATATTTCGACGGGCAAATGCTACTCCCGAAATCGGAACGCATCGGCCTAGACGGCGAAGATTGAGGAGACGATACTAGTATCGCAATCCTGTTGGGGGGCAGCATGGCTACGAAACGTCTTGATCGAGTCTACGACCAACTTTCGTTGCGTGATCTTCTCGATGCGAGGGATCAGTACCACATCCACCTCATGCGCCACGCGAACGTGGTAGCGACGGCCATCGGCCTCTACCGCATCCGCACCAAGGATAGCTGGCCAACCGAGCGCGGCGAAGGCAAGATCCATGGCACCTATGCGCGCACCCTCGCGAACTCGCAAATTCGCTATTACTCGTGGCCAGCAATACTCGTTTTCGTCGAGCGCTGGGTTCCGGAAAAGGACCTGAAGCCAGGCGACCTGGTGCCGAAGACGCTCTACCTGCCGGACGGCCGCAGCGTGCCGGTTTGCGTGATCGAAGCGCCCAAAGAAGATATGAACGAGACGCGGCCGCTGAACACGGTCTTTCCCGTCAACAATATCGGTGGTGGCTGGCCTGTTATCGCTCGCAATCAGGGCCAAGATTACGCTGCGACCATCGCCTGCCTCGTGAGCGATGGTCACACCGTCTATGCCCTCACCAACCGCCATGTCGCGGGCGATGCGGGTGAGACTATCTATTCACGGCTGGGCGGCAAGGAGGAGCGCATCGGCGTGAGCTCCGAAAAGCACCTGACCCGCGCTCTGTTCACCACACACTATCCCGGCTGGCCGGGCCGCGACGTGTACGTCAATCTCGACGTCGGCCTTATCGACATCGACAACCTCGACCGCTGGACCGCGGAAATCCGAAATGTCGGCCAGATGGGCAAGATGGTCGACCTCTCCGTCCACACCATCTCGTTGGCGCTCATCGGCCGCGACGTTCGTGGCACCGGGGCGGCGAGCGGTGAGATGGAAGGCGAGATCGCCGCACTCTTCTACCGCTACAAGACCAATGGCGGCTTTGAGTATGTCGCTGATCTGCTCATCGGCCCCCGTCCCGCTGAGGACAACAAAGCGAAAGAACCCTCCTTCGCGACCCACCCAGGTGATTCAGGAACACTCTGGCTCCTCGACCCTGACAACGAGGGCAAGTCGACAAAGTCCAAGCCGAAGCACAAGGACTACCAGCCGCTCGCCATGCAGTGGGGCCGAAACATGCTCTACTCTGCCGGCGAAGCGCGCCCGCAGAGTTATGTCTTAGCCACGCTCCTGTCTCGCGTCTGCGCCGAGCTGGGCGTCGACCCGGTCCGCAACTGGAATCTGGATCAGCCCGACACATGGAGTGCCATCGGTCACTTCTCAATCGCCAACCGCGCTCAAGTAGCGCTGTCGAACCGGTCGCCGAAACTCAACACGCTGATGAAAAACAATGCCGATGTCATCAGCCACGATGACGCCACCATCCTGGCGGGCGAGTTCTCGGGGATGGGCTCGGCGGATTTTGTGGCACTGGCGGATGTGCCGGACTTCTACTGGAAGCCACGCATCGCCAAGCAGGGTTTCGCTCGCACGTTCGAGGGGCCCAATCACTTCGCCGACATGGATCAGCCCGATCCAAGTGGCAAAACACTTCTGGACCTTTGCAAAGACGATCCAGCCACCTTCATCGACCCCAGAAAGTGGTCAGGCTTTTACGATTCAGTCACCGATCTTGAGAGCGGCGACCCGATCGCCGAGAAATATCGCGGGCTTCTTCCGTTCCGTGTGTGGCAAACATTCGACGCGATGGTTGAGTTCGCCGCTGCCGACAAGCCGGGGGAATTCGTCTGCGCCGCGGGTACCCTCACCCACTACATCGGGGATGCGTGCCAGCCGCTCCATATCTCCTATCTGCATGATGGCGATCCGCTGCGCCTGGTCGAGTACACCTTCACGCGCGGAGAGCGGAAGGGTCAAACCGAGATGCGACGTTTCGGCGAAGGCGTACACGGCGGATATGAAGACGCCATGATCAGTGCCTTCCGCGAGAAGGTCCTGGCCGGTCTCCTCAACACGCCAAAAACCGCGGCCGTGGAGATGATCACGACCGGCTTCGACGCTGCCAAGCTAACAATTGAGATGATGCGCAAAACCTTCACCTCAATCTCGCCGATGGCGGTCGTCAACGAGTTCGGCACTTTTGTGGGCAAGCCCAAGGAGCGCGCCGAGCACCTGTGGCGAAAGTTCGGAAACAAGACCATCAAGAACATGCGAAGCGGCGCCCACCTGCTGGCGGTCCTATGGGAGAGTGCGTGGGCGGTCGGCAACGGTGACACGAACATCACCTCGACTGCGGGACTGACGAAAGATCAGGCGATGGGCATTTGCGCCGACTTCGATTTCATTCCTTCAGTCAGCATTTCGCGGATCGGCGCCGTTCTAAAGCCCCCGATGACCTAGCGGCCGTCCTTCTCAGAGCCTGCGCCGGCGGAGCCGGTCGCGATTGTGTAGTGCTCCAGAAGCCTCGCCAAGCGCGGAGCGGCTGGCTCCATGATCGCGCAGGCACTTGGGAAGGCGTTTCCGCCGACAACTCACAACGGTTGATGATGTCCGGCCAAAAGGACTACGAAAGGCTGCGCCGGGTCTGGAATGGCTTAACGTGCGAGCTGCTTCAGGCGCCACAAAACCTGAAATCCGCTTTGGGCCGATATTTGTTGAAAAAGTCCGACGCACGATCGAGCAAGCATTGGCGACAGAATCTCATTTCATGGCAAGGCTTTATTCGGAATCAGGATTCGGGACGGGACGCCTGACGGAACGATATTCTACGCAAACGTCGTCTTCGGCTTAGGCGCGGACTTTTTCAACAATTATCGGCCATGAGCGAACGTCCATAGGTGGCGGGCTGACTGGCTAGCCTGGATAGAGAACCGCCACAGCTAACCGTGGCGGCCGGCACGACTGCCTATCGAGCGATTGCCAGTGCCCTGTTGTCGGACTCGACCTCGCCGACACTATCGGCACGAACCCACAGCCAAGCTGACAGCCAGGCAATCGCCGCGGCAAGAGTAACCAAGCCTAGATCGAGGGCCAGTTCCGGCACGAAGGCGCTCATCTCCAGTACCTCGCTTCATACCTCGATAGGCGGCGCGAAAGCGCACTGTCTGAAGTACGCACCTTCCAAAGTAGCTAGCGCTCCCGTGGCTTCGTTGCGCCTGGAGTTCAGCAAATCCCTGGATGACCGCAGGATGCTGCCTCCCATCCGACACTCGTGCCCCCTTCCCCGTAATGCGCCCGGTTTTCGCACGCGCTCCAGACGAGTACAACGACAGTACAACTTAGACGAATTGATTCCACTAAGTTGTTGAATTTACTTTTCTTTTAGCGATGTCCGTCCAGTCCATCATCGGGGCCACGGCCACTTTATGATCTTGATTTTTCAGCATTTTTTCTTTAACATCAAATCGTTCGAACCTGCCGAGTGCACACGATTTTACGCCAGAATACGACCCTTTTTCGCCACGCTCTCAGTGCACACGGAGCGCACACGAAAAAAAGGCCACCTACACAAAGCTCTCGTCCGGGTCCTGGCGTGTCCAGGTCCGTCGCAAAGGTCGCTACGTCAGCGAGACTTTTCTGCGCCGAGACGACGCCAGGCGCCGGGGCAACCGAAACCTAGCGCCAAGTCGATCGCGGTGAGACACCGGCAAAGTCTCGAACAGCGCGCCTGAAAACCTTCGGCGAACTCATCGACCTTCATATCGACGACATGTGCGATGTAGGCAAGTCCCCTCGCCGCTCCAAGGCCGCGGCCCTCGCTTTGCTCCAAAGACATCTCGGCAAGTGCAACATCGCGGCTCTCGATCGCGAGCGGCTCATTCGTTTCGGCCGTGACCGGGCTGCCCAAGGTGCTGGACCGATGACGCTAGGCATCGATATCGGTTTTGTAAAACTCATTCTGGCTCATGCCGCTGCGGTGCACGGCCTGCCCGTCAAGGTCGAACCGGTTGATCTCGCGCGGATGGCCTGAAGAGGCTTGGCCTCGTTGGCAAAGGCAACCAGCGGGATAGGCGGCCGACAAATTGCAGAGCGCTGAAGGCGAGCATGCACGAGATCTATGGGCCGCGAAGGCTCGGCAGGCGTTCGATGCTGAACGGCGTGAAGAGTGGATGGGACGGCGAACTTAGCCACGGTTGGCGCGAGCAACGGCCAGCACGAAGCCCGAACAGCAGACTTCCGCCGGTGCGCCAGCGCCGCAGTCAAGCTTGCGCAATAAGTTTTCGCGCTCTTCGTCACTACCGGCGACAATCTTCTCTCGGAAGGCCGCAAGACTTGCGTTGGCGAAGCTCGTCAAAGCAGGCGCTGCCCTAGGAGCAAACTTCAAATGCCAGATCGTGTTCTCCTCGAAACCTCCCGCGCCCCACAGATGCGATCATGCACACTGCGCGTTGATAGAAGCTCTATAGCCAAGGTGCGAGCCAGCGGCACTGCTCTGCACAGCAGGAACGGGCGTAAAAGCGAGGGAAGCTCCTCGCCTTGGATGAGGTCGGCGAGCTGACAGTCGCCAGTGTCTCGCGCTGAAGCCAATCGACCAGCACTGCCACGTCCCATTCGTCAGGCTGGATCCTGCGGCTCAATCGACATCTGGTCGCCCGGCGAGGCCATGATCCTGCCGGCGTCCGAATTGATGTAGGCATCGGGGGCGACGTAGTCGACGGCAGGCATTTAGCACACGCTCGGATCGCAGCCGCGCAGCAAACGTCCAGGCCGCCCGCCTCACCCGGTTTTCTTCCTAAAAACGGGAGGCACAGGCGGAGCGGCCCTTCATACCAGCGGCTTACTCGATGACGCGGGCGTCACCGACATCTGCGGCTGACGGATCCAGCCGTAAGCCTTGAGCGCTTCCGCGATCGCGCCATCCTTGCGGTAAGCTTCTAGGGACGTGTCAACGGCCTTCGCGAGATCCTCGTTGCTCTTGTCCAGCAGGAAGGCGGTCTGCGACGGGTTCATGGTCGCATCGATGCGCGGATCTTGTTTCAGCACATTTACCTTATAATTCTGTCCTTCGTTCTGAATGACAGCGGAGCCGAAGCCGTCGAGCGCCGCCTCAATACGACCGGCATGAAGGTCCTGCGCGAGGTTCAGCGACGACGGATAGGTCTTGGAGCCTTCGTAAAGCTTCTCCATGTCCTGGACCCATAAATATCCTTCAACGGTGCCGACCTTCTTGCCCAGCAGACCATCGACAGTATCAATGCCGTTGGTCGAGGTGACGGACAGTTGGTCGAGATAGACCGGCGTAGACAGAGCGACGACCTTCGCGCGGGCGGCGGTACGATAGAAGCCGCCAAGCGCGATGTCCGCGCGCCGCGACTGAACTGCGGAAACCGCGCCTGGATATGTGAAGATCTCATAAGCGATCTCCAGGCAGTTCTCCTTGGCAAAACGCTTCACGAGATCGCCGTCGATACCCGCGATGCCGCTGTCTTTTTCGAGCGAATACGGAGCGGTGTTGGTAAGCGCGACTGTGAGTTTGCCCGCTGACAGGGTTTCGAAAACGTGCTGCGGCTTGCAATCCTGTGCGGACGCGACGCTGGCACCCAAGGCCGTAGCAATGGCCGCGGCCGAGATAATCTTACTCCAATTTTTCACTGTGCTCTCCTCTGACATTGATGGTTTTTGATTGCAGGTCAGCCGAGATGGCTGCCCAGCCTACGTTCGGTGTACGAGACCAGCCACCCGAACGGGACGGTGATGGCGAGATAGAACAGGCCCGCCAAGATCAGGACATCGAGGTAGAGGTAGGTGGCCGCACCCACGCGATAGGCGCGTGCCAGAAGTTCGGGGATGGCGATCGTGTATGTAAGGGCCGTCGCCTGGAAGATGAGAATGGCAAAGCCCATCAGTGCGGGTATTGCGAACAGGATTCCTTGGGGGATCACTACGAAGCGCAGGATGTCCCGGCGGGTCATGCCGAGCGCCCAGCCCGCCTCGATCTCACAATGCGGAACCGCGTTCAGACCGGCGCGAAGGATCTCGCTGGTGTAGGCGCCTGTCGTTAGCGCCAACGCAATCACGCCAGAGGTGAAGGCACTTACGGTCATCCCGGAAGCAGGCAATCCATAGTAGACCATCTGCAGGACGACGAGTGCAGCCGCACCACGCCCGATCTCGACCAATACCACCGCGAAATAGCGGACGAGCCTGTTTCCAGAGGAAGAGGCAAGCGCAAGAACGAGGCCGATAGGCAATCCGAACAGCAGCGCCAGGCCCGCCAACTGAAGACTGACAATAGCTCCTTGGAAAAGCTGGGGCGACCAGTCCAGCCAGTTAGCCAGCATCTCGCTCATTTCGCTTGCCCCCTTGAGCGCAGCCGCCCGTCCACGGCGCGTGCCAACACGACAACGGGTATGGACAGCACGATGTAGAGAAGCGCCGCGAAAATGAACGGCGCGAAGCTGCCGCCGCCGCCTTGAGCCTGCTGCGATGCGTACATCATCACGTCGCGGACACCGATCGTGGAGGCCACGGTAGTGTCTTTGAGCAGGCTAACAAGGAAGGTCGCCATGGGTGGAACCGAGACGCGCAGGACCTGCGGCGCCAGGATATAGCGCAGCGTATCCAGGCGCGACATACCGAGCGCCGTGGACGCCTCCCGCTGGCCCTTCGAGAGGGCCAGGAAGCCACCCCTATAGATTTCAGCGAGATAGGCCGTTGATACCAACCCCATGCCCAGGATGGCAGCCTGATATGAACTGAGAACGATCACTCCGCTGCCCAATCCGAAGAAAATAATGAACAGCCAGACGATCGGCGGGATTCCTCGGACAACGTCGATGTATAGGCGCGCCGGCGCGCTTAGCAGAAGCAACCGGGAACGTCGCATCAGCACCAGCGGCATGGCTGCGATGGCCCCGACTCCGAAAGCGCCGAAGGTCACCAGCAGCGTGGCCGGAACGCCTCTGAGCAGTGAAACCAGCAGGTCGATCATCTGCGATCGACCACGGCACGGAAGAACTGCCGCGTGCGGGGCGACGACGGATTGCGGATCACGGCATCAGGCGGACCCTGCTCGATGATCTCTCCATTAGCCATGACGATTACGCGGTCGGCGACGTCTGCGGCAAAGGCGATCTCGTGCGTGACGATGATCATTGTCATGCCTTCCTGGGCGAGCTCGCGCATCACGGCCAACACCTCAAGCCCGAGTTCGGGATCCAGGGCGCTCGTGGGTTCGTCGAAGAGCATCACCTTGGGGTCAAGAGCCAGGGCGCGTGCGATCGCGATACGCTGCTGCTGGCCACCCGACAGGCGCGCCGGCTAGGCTTGCGCCTTGTCCGTAAGGTATACGCGTTCGAGCAATTGGGCGGTGCGCGCGTCCGCCTGCTCCTTGGTGCGCCCCAGAACCCGCATCTGCGGCAGCGAAATGTTGCGCTGCACGGTCATGTGCGGAAACAGGTTGAAGGACTGGAAAACCATCCCGGTGGAACGTCGGAGACTCAGCAGCTCTCCGGCGGACAGATTGCGGTCGACCGAAAACCGGATGGCACCCACTTCAAGGGTGCCGGATGACGGCTGTTCGAGCATGTTGATCGCACGCAGCAGCGTGCTCTTCCCCGCGCCGCTGGGTCCGACGATCGCCACGACCTCGCCGCGCGTGATGTCGAGCGAGACGTTCTTCACGGCGTGATGGCCGCCATAGATCACGTTGATGTTCTTGATGCGTACGATATTTTCTGCCTCGGGCATGGATTCTTTGTCCTTGCGCTAACGCCGGTGTCCCACTGGTCAAGCCGCCGCAGTATGTGTGCCCGGAACGTTTCTTTCCGGAGTTGGAGCGAGACTTTCGGTGCCTGGGATCGATGCGGGAGAGCCCTTGAGCACCCAGTCTGCGACGATCAGCCCAATCACCGGCGCGAGCTGAATCCCGTAGCCGCCCGCACCGGCCGCGGTGATCAGACCGGGCTCCGACTGATCGACTGGTCCGACATAGGGACGGTGGTCTGCGGTGACAGGGTAGAGGCCTGCCCAGCCCCGGCCGAGCCGGGCGCCCGGCAGATCAGGCAGGCGTTCGATCAGCATCTCGGCCAGCATGACCTTGGACCCTTCCTCGCACTGCTCGTTGTAGTTGTCCGGATCTTCGGGCGACGGCGAACTTACCTTGTGTATCTCGGCGATGAGCTCGCCCGCTTTCTCGTGCCGAAAGTTGAGTCCGGTGCCCTGCCCGTTCACCAGATCCATGACCATCGGCATTGTGTACGGGAGCGGCGCGTCCAAGTGGATTGTCAGCGCCTCGTGGCGCTCGGGGTGGATGTGCAGCGTCTGTCCGAGCATCTCGGCAACGCGTGGCGCCCAGGCGCCTGCCGCATTCACGACGAAGTCGCAGCCGATCGGCCCCTTGCTGGTGTCCAACCGATAGCCACCGGATGTCCGCGCGGCACCAAGCAGCTTGCGGAACTGGAAAACCTCGGAGCCGAGCTTCTTCACCTGTTGCGCCAGCAGCGTGCACATTTCGTGGGGATCGAGGAAGCCGTCGTCCGGCCCGAAGATGCCGCCTTCGAGCCCATCTGAACTCAAGTGCGGCACGAGTTGCTGAAGCTCGTTCGCCTGGTAGACCCTGGATCTGAAGCCGGCATCGCGCTGGATCTCCACCGAGCGGGCGAACAGTTCCATCTGCTCGGAGGTGCGCGCCAGACGCAGGTAGCCGATAGGGCTGAAGCCGAGACCGAGGCGCTCTTGCCACCGGCGGACGCGCTGCACCGATTGCATGCGCAGCTGTATCTCGAACGGATCCGTGAGCTGTGTCCCAACGACCCCGACCGAGCGGCCGCTGGATCCTGACGCAATGGATTGTGCGTCGATGACGGTGACGCGAGCGCCCTGTTCCGCGAGCGCGTGCGCAGAACACATACCGAGGGTACCCGCACCGATGACGACGACGTGAGGAGAAGCTGTCATGTGACTTCCATCTGTTGCTGCGTCGTCCCGTGCCGGATGGATCCGGCGCTGGACGCGCTACGTCATTGCTTCGGAGCGATTGCTGCGAGGGCGCCGTCGATTGCGGAAAGGATCTCGCGTGCGTCTTCCTCGGTCATGGAGGTGGAAAGCGCGAAGAGTCCGTAACTCGCCGAAAGCACGCCGCGGTCGAGCAGACCCTTGTGGAACAGGTCGAGCTTCATGCGTTCGGACGCACCCGGATAGACTGACCGGTAGTCCGTGATCGGCAACGCCGTGAAATGAACTTTGAAGAGCGAGCCGAGACCGACGCACTGCCCGTTGAGGCCATGGCGAGCAAGCGAGGCCGTGATGCCCTCGCGAAGCAGGCTGCCGATAGCGTCCAGATGCGCGAAGCTAGCCGGGGTCAACGCGCGCATCGCCGCCAGACCGGCTCGCATCGTCACCGGGTTCGCGGTGAAGGTGCCGCCATGCGGCAATGCGGGCTTGCCTCGTGTTGGATCGAACACCGCCATCACGTCGGCGCGGCCGCCGACGGCGCCGACCGGGAATCCTCCGCCGATGATCTTGCCGAGAGCCGTCAGATCGGGCGTGATGCTCCACAGGCCCTGCGCCCCCGAATAGCCAAGGCGGAGCGAGATCACCTCGTCGAAGATCACCAGCGAGCCGGCGGCATGAGCGATCTCGACCATCGCGTCGAGATAATCCTTTCGCGCGGGAATAAGTCCGGCGCGGTTCGGCATCGGGTCGATCAGAACACCCGCTATCGTGTCGCCATGCGCGTCGAAGACGGCACGCAGCGCCTCCGTATCGTTGAACGGCACCGCGATGACATCATCGAGAACTCCCTTCGGCGTGCCTTTCGCGTATGCCGTTGAGGCAGGCATGTCGCCCCAGTTGGCGGGCGAACTGTCCAGGCTGACTTCCGCGAAGTCGTAGGAGCCATGGTAGGCACCTTCGATCTTGACGATCTTCGGCCGCTCGGTGAACGCCCGAGCCGCCTTGATCGCCATCATGACGCCTTCCGTGCCGGAGTTGGCGAAGCGAACCTGCTCGACTGACGGAAGGCGCTCCACCAACAGTTCAGCAAGATCAAGTTCGCTCTCGGTGGGCGCTCCGAAAGCCGATCCCCGGGGCATCTGGTCCACCACCGCGGCCGTGACGGCGGGATGGCCGTAGCCATGGATCATGGCCGTGAAATTGTTGATGCAGTCGTAGTAGACGTTTCCATCGACGTCCCAGACGCGGCAGCCCTCGCCGCGCTGGGCATAGATCGGAAACGGGTCGATGAAGACCGTTGTCCGGGTGTTTCCTCCCGGCATGACCTTGCGGGCCCGTTCGAACATCTCGCGGGACTTCGGCATTGAATCTGGATAGTGGCGCATAATCTTGTAAACCGATGAAGGAGACAGTCTTGGATGGCCGCGACGAAGGGCGCGACCTCTTTCGATCACTTGGTCATGATCGTGTGGCTCTGCTCGCGCAGGTACTGTGGCAGGAACCAGGAGCCGAGACCGCCCTTGCCGCTGACCCCGGTGCCCTTCCAGCCGCAGAATGGCTGCGCGCCTGGCCATGCACCCGTCGTTGCGCCGCTCGCACGGTTGGCATAGAGAACCCCCGCTTCGGCGGTGTCGAGGAAGTGACGCAACTCTTTTTGGTCGTTGGTAAAGATGCCGGCCGACAATCCGTAGGCGATGTCGTTGCCCTCTTCGATCGCGGCATCGAGACTATCAAAACCGCGGACGACCACGAAAGGCATGAAGAGTTCGTCGCGGGTCAGCCGTCCCGGACCATCAAGTTCGACGACCGTCGGCAGGACGTAGTTGTTCGCAAATCCCTGGCCCAGGGCGGCGCCCCCAAAATGCACCTTGCCTTTGCCCTCGACTTCCGACAGCGCTGCCTGGAAACGGCCGACTGTGGCGTCGCCATAGACAGGGCCCATAAAGGTCTCGGCCTTACGAGGATCTCCGACCACCAAGCTTTCCAGCGAACGCTACCAGTTTCCCGATAAATTCCGCCTTGACCTTCTCGTCGACATACACGACCGAGCATGCGGAGCACTTCTGGCCTTGCAGGCCAAAAGCGGAGCGCGCCACCCCCTGCGCCGCGCGGTCGAGGTCGGCCTTGCTCGTCACGTAGGCGGGGTTCTTGCCACCCATTTCGGCGATGACGGGCTTCATGTGGGGCAGCGTTGCCATATGACGGAAGATGCTCATGCCGGTCTTATGGGAGCCGGTGAATGCAACGCCGTCGATGCCGTTGTCGGTGGCAAGAAGGCGCCCCACCTCTCCATCGCCAAGCACGATGTTGAAAACACCTTCGGGCAAGCCCGCTTTGCGAAGCGTTTCGGCAATCAGCAGTCCGGTCAGCGCGCAACCCGGCGACGGCTTGTAGACCACCGCATTGCCTGTCAACAGCGCACCCGTGACCATGCCGATCGACAAGGCGAGCGGAAAGTTGAAAGGAGCGATGACCGCGAAGACGCCATAGGGCTTCATGACGCTCGTAGCAGTCTCGTTTTCGACCAACACGTTCATGGGCCGGACGAACCCGTTGTTCGCCTTCATCTCCGATGCGTAGTACTCGACCATGTCGAGGCATTCCTCGGCTTCGCCGACTGCCTCGATGCGGGACTTTCCGATCTCGTAGAGCGCCGCCAAACCGAGGTCATATTTCCGCTCCGCCAGTGCCTCTCGCCAGCGGGCGCCGAATGCAAGGCGATCGTCCAGCGTCGAACGGTTCCAGGTCTTCGCGCCGGCCCGGGCTGCCTGGATCGCGGACTTGACGTCTGACGGGGTTGAAACCGGGAACTTGCCGAGAGAGATCTTCTTGTCGATAGGGCTCAGGATCTCTTTCCGAGCGCCAGTCGCAAACGGCGTCGACCACTCGCGACCCAGTGTGTTCTTCTCGAATCCGGGATCATTGCATCGAGGTGAGCGTGAACAGGGGAAAAATCCACCCCGATGTTCGAGTAGGTCACACGCGGGAGTTCAGCCATTTCAAGTTCCTCCGAAAATCGGTATTTATCCCGATAATCAGGATTTGGCTTGCGAGTCAATCGAGGGGACCATAAAATGGAAATAATACCGAATTTCGGTATTATTCGTGAGGAGATTTCGGGTTCGGGTTACCTGGCGGAGCCCGACAGTCGAGGGCGTGCGGCCTTCGGCTATTCTACGGAGCCCCTCGGACTCGACGCGCGGCGGGATAACGAGAGACCGACCTTGCCCCTCATGTCTGTTTTGAACGATAACCTTCTTGCAGTCGCAATTGTCAGATCGGCGTAGGTGCCCTTGAATACGAAATCGAAGAAGCCGAGCGCCAAGGACAGTCCCCTCGAGCGCTACATCTCGATCATGGAAACGGTCGCGCCGTTCGAGCATGGCTTGACGGCGATCGAGCTCGAAACGACGCTTGGACTGCCCAAAACCACGATCAACAGGCTGCTGCATGCCTTGATCGAAAGCGGGATGATCACCGCCGAGAGCGTTCGCAATCGGACATACCGCCTCGGCGATCGCTTGCTGCAGCTGCTACAGATGTCTCCGGATAGCGGCTGGCTGACGACGCTCGCGCAGCGACCGCTTCAGGATTTGGCCGACCGCACCGGCCAGTCGGCGTTCCTGTCGAAGTTCGACGGTACCGAGGTGCGCTCGGTCACCTGCGTCGCGCCCGACACTCCGGTCCGGACCTATGTCATGCCGGGTATGGCCATGCCTGTAAATGCGACCGCTTCGGCCAAGGCGATCCTTGCGTTTCATCCGCAGGAGACCGTGAACAGGATCCTGGCGACCGAGCTGCGCAGCTATACCGATCGGACTAAAACGAAGATCGCGGAGTTGACCAGGGAATTGGCGGAGGTTCGGCAGCAGGGCTATGCCATGGACCTGGCCGAGCATGTTCCGGGCTTAGGCTCGATCGCATTTCCGATAAGGCCGACGAGCGGTGAGGTGATGTACGCGGTGGGACTTACGGGACCCTACGGTCAGATCATAGAGCAAAACTTCAAGCAGCATTGCTCGGCGCTCGCGGAAGCCGCCCAGCGCATGGCGAAGCTGGCGCAGATGCACGCCTACAACGGATCGGCTATGGCCGCAAAGAGTGCTGCAGCGGATCAGCGATAGGTCGGTGCTTGAGAGGCCGGTCACTCGCGCGAAGAGATGTTGCGTGTTGAACCGAGAATGTAGTTCGCGAATGGTCTCGACGGAGGTGCGAGTGCTTATGGGACAAATTGTCACTTAGATTCGGTATCGGGGAAAATTTGAGGAGGCATCGACTTCCTGACGGGGCTGAGGCGCGACGCAAAGTTCGAAAAGCTTCCAGGAAGCCCAGTCCGTCCCTGATTGTAGAACTGTACAAGGACCTCTTCGGGCCGAAAGCGATCAATCAGCCAATGCGGATCGACATGCAGAACCTGATGGGAACGATCGCCGACACTCTCCATTCGGTGTGAAGGCGATCGGGGCATTGGTACTGACGTTCACAACAAGGGCGGCACGCGCGCCAAAAATTCGATGCCTCGTCAAATTTTTCTAAGCCGAGCGGGCAGCCAAGGCAGCAATATATAGCTCGTGTCGCATTTTCCGAGACGCCAGCCCCGAAGATCGGGACGGCACTGATTTCAGGCAAACTTGCTGCGGGGTTGTCGTGGTTTTATGGCTCGGCGAAAAACTTACCCTCGGCAAGCATGGTTTCGATGCCGGCCAGCAATTCGCGATTTATGCCGGTGGAAATCCCTTTCGACGCAAGGTGCGCCACCAGCGCGCCGCTGCGAAGATTGCCGGCCGCACCGGGCGCGTAGGGACAGCCGCCTAGCCCGCCGGCAGCGGCATCGAACACCCTGAGCCCGAGGTCCCAGGCGGTATCGACGTTGGCGAGCGCCAGGCCGCCGGTGTCGTGGAAATGCCCGGCCAGCCGCGCAGCCTCTGCTTCTTCGAGGGTTGCCAGCACCATGGCATGCACGCGCTCGGGTGTCGCCCTGCCGATCGTGTCGGCAACGGCGATTTCGGCGCAGCCGAGATCGCGCAGGCGCGCGACAACTCTCGCGGCCGCGCCGGGTTCGATCGGGCCTTCATAGGGACAATCGACGGCACAGGAGACATAGCCCCGCACCGGCAAGGAATGCTCGGCGGCCAGCGCGATCACTGGCACAAAACGAGCCAGCCCTTCCTCGATGGTGCAATTGGTGTTTCGTTTCGAAAACGTCTCGGAGGCGCTGCTGAAGACCGCGAGTTCCTGCGCGCCGGCCGCGATCGCGGCCCGCGCACCTTGCTCGTTGGGCACCAGCGCGGACAGCATAAGCCCCGGGCGCCGCACAGCGCGCCGCATGACCTCATCATGATCGGCCATCTGCGGCACCCATTTCGGCGAGACGAAAGCCGTCGCCTCGATGCGGGCGAAGCCGCAATCGGCCAGCATGCCGATCAGGCGCAGCTTCTGCCCGGTCGAGACCAGCCGCTTTTCGTTCTGCAGGCCGTCGCGCGGACCGACTTCGACGATCGTGGCCTGCCGATCCTCACCGGGCGATTCAATGGACGGCGGCATACATGATCTTTTCTTCGGAGGCCTCGTCGATGGTCATCTCCTCGACGATACGGCCCTGGCGCGCCACCAGTATGCGGTCCGACAGATTGAGGATTTCAGGCAGATAGGACGAGATAACGACGACGGCCGCACCCGCATCGGCAAGCCGCTCGATAATCTGATGGATCTCGGCGATGGCGCCGACATCGACGCCACGCGTCGGCTCGTCGAAGATGATCAGCGACGGCGCCTGGATTAGCGATTTGGCGATGACCACTTTCTGCTGATTGCCGCCGGAAAGCTCGACCACCCGAGCATTGGCGCCGATCGTCCGGACCTTCATCGTCTCGATCCATTCGGCCGATTGCCGGCGCGCTTCGCCAAGGCCGATTACCGAGACCGGATTGGAGCCCTTGGCCAGCTTGCCGAGGAATACGTTCTGGGCGATGCCCATCGTGTCGAATAGGCCGTCGAGCTTGCGGTCCTCTGTGATATAGGCGACGCCGCGCCGCACGGCCTGCCGCGGCACGCGGAAGTGCACCACCTCGCCGCGCAGCGTGATGCGGCCACCATGGAAGAAGTCACGCTTCAAAACGCCCGCCGCGATCTTCATCATTTCGGTGCGGCCGGCACCGACCAGGCCGAACAGCCCGGTCACCTGGCCGGCAAAGACCGACAGCGTGGCGCTGCGTACCGCCTTACCCATCGAGACGTTCTCGAGCGCCAGCACCTTTTCGCCCGGTCGGCGCGCGACGCGTTTGGCGGCATCGTCGCCATAGAGCGTATCGGTCAGTTGCCGGCCAACCATCGCCTGGACGATTTTCTCGCGGGTGAGATTGCGCGCATCGTCGGTGACGATCAGCGCGCCGTCGCGCAGCACGCTGATGCGGTCGGCGATCGACAGCGCCTCTTCCAGCGCGTGTGAAATGAAGATGATGGAAGCGCCCTCGCCTTTCAGCCGCTCGACCAGGGCGAAGAAGTGCTGCTTTTCCTCCGGCGTCAGCGTCGCCGTCGGCTCGTCGAAGATGAAGATGCGGGCCTTGTGGTGAACCGCGCGGGCGATCTCGACCATCTGCTTCTTGGCGGCGCCGAGCGTCGACACCAGCGCGGTCGGCTCGACATGGAAGTTCAGCCGCTGCAGATGCTGCTGCGCCTTGATGTTGATGCCGCGCAACCGGTTGAAGAAGCTCTCCTCGCCGAGGAAGATGTTCTGGGCGACATTCATCGACGGGATGAGATTGGTTTCCTGGAACACCATGGCGATGCCGTGCTTCATGGCATCGGCGGGCGAGGAAAAGCCAACCGGTTTGCCGTCAATCAGCATCTCGCCCGACGTCAGCGGGTAGAGGCCGGCCAGCACCTTGGTCAACGTCGACTTCCCCGCACCGTTCTCGCCGAGCAGCGCATGGACTTCGCCTTGCCGCAGCGTGAAATCGACGTCGCGCACCGCCGCGTTGCCGGCGAACGCCTTGGTGGCCTTGCGGAACCGGACGATCTCGGTCGCGTGGGGATCAGCCATGCCGGGCTCCACCGGATGTCGTGCCGGGCAGGCGCAGCAGCGTGCCGGAGCCGCGCGATGCGGCGTAGACGCTGCCGCCATGCTCACAGACGGAGGTGACGCCATGCATGCTGCCGTCGGCGCGGCTGTGCCAGCTTTCGCTGGGCCGGCCGCTGTCGTCGCAGCGCGCGACGAGGCCGTAGGAGCGCGATGGCGCCCACGGCTTCAGCACGCCCATCTGCCGGACCGAGCCCTGGCTCAGCGGCTGGTCCGGCCGCGCCGATCCGGCGAGTTCCGGCCCGATCCATTCGCCGGGATCGATCGTCGCCATCATCTCGCGGCGATAATCGTCCTCGCGCAGCACCAGTTCGAGAAGCTGGCGGCGCGGCGCGAACAGCGCCATCCAGAAGCCGCCATCGGAAGCGGGTGACAGGCGCGACGGATAGGCCGGCAGATTTTCCAGGATCGCCACCGGATGCGGTAATTTCGGATCAAGGGCGACGATACGATGGCGCCAGCTTTCGCTGATCGCCAGACGGCCGTTGCCGAGCATGACCGCTCCGTTGGGAAATGCCAATCCGGCTGCAAGCTCACGCTGGGAGCCGCTGTCCGGATCGATGGCGAGCACGACGCCGCTGCTGCCGCCCTCCATCAGATCTCGCTTCCAGTCGCGCGCCGGATGCTTGCGCGAGCCGACACACAGGTAGAGCGAGCCATCCACGGTAAAGAGCCCGGCGGTGAGGCAGGACGCCACGCCGCCTGGCAAGCCGATGCGCCTCCAGGTGCCCGGCTGCCCGATTTGCAGGCCCTCACCCTCGATGCCGACGGCAAGGCGGCCATCGGGCGCGGATGCGACAAAGCTGATCGGCGCCTCGAACTCCGCTATTGCGACCGCCGAAGCGCCCGCTCTCCCAAGGTCGATCCGGAAGAGCGTGTTGCCGCTGCTGCACAGCAGTCTCGCTGGCGACGCAACGAGATTGTCGATCGCGGGAAGCGACAGGAGCCGCTCCGCCTCTTCCAGACGGTTGTCCGGTTTGAAGACGCCGTCCATGGCCGGCACGCTGATGCCGGCATCATCAGCCGAAAACAGCCGGCGGACGAACGTGCCGAACCCCGCCATCAGCGCTTCCCCCAGTAATCGTCATGCGCCGTCCATTGCGGATCGGCGCCTTCGATGCGAACGCGGCCGATGCGGTTGTTGGAGACGCCGCCCAGATAGAGCCAGCCCTTGTGCTCGCAGGTCGAGGTGATCGAGGGATGGTTTTCGCCGGCCTCGTCCCACAACGCGTCGATGATTTCGCCGGTTTCCGACACGCGCAGCACGCAGCCGCGATTGATGTTGGGGAACAGCCATTCGTCGGCGGCGATCCGCTTGGCCATGCGGCGGCGAAAACCCGGCTTGCGCATGGCGAGATCGAAGGTTCTGGTGCGCATGCCGAGCAGCGCGATCCAGTAGGTTCCGTCGGAGCCGCGGTTGAGATTGTCGGGATAGCCCGGCAAATTGTCGAGGAAGATTTTACGCTTGCCCTTGTCCGGTCCGTCGAACCAGTAGCGGCTGATGCGGCACGCCCATGTCTCGGCAAAGAGCAGCGACTGGCCGTCGCGGCAAATGGTGACGCCGTTGGGAAAGATCAGGCCGCGCAATATGGTGCGGGTCGAGCCGGTGCTCGGATCGTGGCAGATCAGCCGGCCGTTGCCCCTGCCCTCCAGCGCATCGACCGCCCATTCAGACATCTCGTAGCGGATCGTCGCTTCGCTGAAGAAGATGCGCCCGTCCGGCGCGATGTCGAGATCGTCGGGAAGCCGCAGCCGCGAATCGTCGATCACCGACAGCAGGCTGCGATTGGTTTCGTCGGTGACCTTCGCCACCGCCCCGTCCGGCGAGACGCGGTAGACGCCCATGCCGCCGACGCAGGTGAGCAGGTCGCCATTCGGCGCGAAGGCTAGCCCCAGCGGATGACCGCCGATACGGGCGAAGACCTCGCTGCGCGTATAGTCGGGCGCGAGGAAACGGACGATCGTACCGTGCCGCGTACCGGTATAGAGATTGTCGTCGCGGTCGAGGACGACGTCCTCGGGACCTTCGACCGCGCCAAGCCCTATGAGCTCCGCAGCGCCAAGCCTGTCATTGACGGCAAGCACGTCGGTTCCGGTCGGCGGCGTCAAATTCGGCAGCTTCAGATAGGTCGGGGAGACATAGACTTTGCTCAACAGCTTGCCGCGGTTCTTCACCCATTTGGCGTCGAACAGCACGGCGGCGATCAGCACCAGACCGAGGATCAGCTGGTTGACCGAGCCGGGCATCGACAGGCGGATGAGGCCGCTGGTCAGGATCAGCACCAGGATGGAGCCGATCACCGCATTGCCGACCGAACCGCGGCCGCCACCCAGCGAAACGCCGCCAAGCACCACGGCGGTCAATACGGAAATCTCCAGCCCTATGCCGGTGTCGGCGCCGGTGCTGCCGAGCCGGGCTGAAAACAGAAAGGCAGCGATCGCGGTCAGCAGGCCCGATGCGACATAGGCGAGGCAAACCGTCAGCTTGACGTTGATGCCGGCATTGTAGGCGGAGCGGCGCGCACCGCCGACGGCGCGCAACCGCCATCCTGGCCTTAGCCTTGACAGGACGATATGCGCGCCAAGGGCGATGACGGCGAAAATGGCGAAGGAGACGGGCAGGCCGTAGAAGGTGCCGAAGCCGATCAGGTCCCAGGTCGGGGAGACCGGTATCGAGCCGACGATCGCGCTGGCAAGCCGGGGAAAGATGATGTCGTAGAGCGCCCGGTAGATGACCAGTGTCACCAGAGTGGTTATGAAGGCGCGCAGCCTGAGATAGCCGATCAGCACCCCGTTGAGCAGCCCGCAGACGAGGCCCGTGGCTAGCGTCGCGATCAATGCCACGCCGACCGGCAGGCCGGCAACGTTCATCGATACCAGGGCGGCAAGCACGCATAGCGCGAACATCGAGCCGACCGAGAGGTCGATGCCGCCCGAGAGGATGACGATGGTGAGCGCCAGTGCGATCAGGCCGAATTCCGACACCTGGCGGGCGAGATCGGTAAGGTTGCCGACCGAGAAATAGCCAGGGATGATCCACGTCATGACGAGGATCGTGACCACCAGCGCCAATGCCGGAATGACGTTGTCGATCCAGCTCTTGGTCAGCAATTCGCCGAACAGGCGGTCCGGCAAAAGCCGGTACCGCAGCCGTGAAAGCGCATCGCTGGTGGCCATAAGTCAGGATTCCCTACTTCAGATCGTCCAGCGTCCAGCAATTGCGCTGGTTGACGTTGGCCTTGGTGATCTGCGTCAGAGGATTGAAATAGAGCGTCTTGGTCTCGCCGGCGGTACCGTCGGAGAGCAGCAGCCTTGCGATCTCCGCATTCAGGATTTCGCCCTGCAGCGGCACGTTGTAGCTGATGTAGAGATTGAACAGGCCCTTCTCGACATTCTCGCAGCCGACCCTGTTGCCGCCGCCGCTTGTGACGAGGAAGACCTGGTCGCCCTTGCCGGCCTGCCGGATCGCAGACGCCGTGCCGGTGTCCTGATTGTCCCAGATGCCGATGGCGCCGCAAAGATCCGGATGCTGTTGCAGCACGGTCTCCATGATCGAGCGCGCCTTTTCCGGATTGTATTCGGTGGCCTGCTGCGAAACGACCTGGATGTCGGGATGCTGGTTCAAGACACGGTAGATGCCGTCGAGTTGGAACACGTCGGATGCCGCCGTCGGCACGCCGGTGTCGATAGCGACCTTGGTCGAAGCACCCTTGCCGGGGCTGCATTTGTCGACCACGGCCTGCGCCGCCTGTTCGCCGATCTCGGTCCAGTCGGCGCCGACATACGAATCGGTCTGGGTGTTCGATTCCAGGTTGATCTGCACAACTTTGATGCCGGCGGCCTGCGCCTGAGCCAGCAACCGGGCGTAGGACTGGATGTCGGGATTGTGCGCGACGATCAGGTCCGGCTTCTCGCTGATCAGCGACTGCAGCGCGCGGGTTCCCGCGTCGGTGCTCCAGGCGGGGTCGCGGATCTCGAAATCATACTTGAGGCGCTTGGCCTGCTGGCGCATCACCGCCGCCCAGCCTTCGGTCAGGTCGAAACCCATCGACAGCGGCAGGAAGACGACCTTCTTGCCTTCCAGCGTCTTGTGGAACGTCGTCGAGCGCGGATTTTCCAGGCCCTTGTCCTGGGCGCTGGCGGTGACGATACCGGCAAGCGCGATGCAGGCCGCGGCCAGCCACTTTGTCGTTTTCAGAAGTCGCATGGTTTCCTCCCATTGCATTTTGGCGTTGAAATTGGTGTCAGAGATCCCCTTGCTGGGACGTCTGCTCGTCGCGTGGGTTGACGAGCGAGTCGATGACGATGGCCAGAAGCAGGACCACGCCCTTGACCAGGTTCTGGATCGTGTAGGCGATGTTCATGATCGTCATGCCGTTGAGCAGGATGCCGACGAAGATCGTGCCCAGAATGACGTTGCGAACCTTGCCGTGGCCGCCATTCAGGCCGATGCCGCCCAACACGACGACCAGAAGGATGTCGTAGATCATCGTCGAATTGAAAAGCCGGGCGTTGATCGCCGACGCCGACGAGGCAAGCACCAGCCCGGCGCCGTAGGCGATCAGCGCGCTGATCGCATATTGCGCGACGATCATCGGCCGGTTGGAAATGCCGGTGATCCTGGCGGCGCCCGGATTGTTGCCCATGGCATAGGTCTGCCAGCCGAACCGCGTGCGGCTGAGCACCAGATGCAGCGCCAGGCAAAGCATGGCAAAGACCACCACCGTCACCGGGACGCCGAGGATGCGGCCCTGCCCGATCAGCGAGAACCATTCGGCGCCTGGCGGCACATTCTGCATCTCCAGCGTGAAGAAGAAGGTTCGGCCAAGGCCGTAGATGACGGAGCCGGCGGCAAGCGTCGCGAAGATCGGCGCGACCTCGCCGAAAGCGATCAGCATCCCGATCAGCACGCCGGCGACCACCGCGAACAGCGCGCCGATCAGCAGCGCGAATTCCAGCGAATAGCCCGAGCGGGCGATCACGAAGGCCCAGGACACCGACACCACCATCGTTGCGATCATCGAGACATCGATGCCCCTGGCGATGACGACCAGCGCCATTCCCAGCGCCAGGATGCCGAGAATCGAGACGCTTCTGATCAGGGCTAGGATGTTGCCGGGGCTGAAGAAGGACGGCAGCAGCAACGAGAACAGCACGAAGGCCAGCACCGCCAGCACCAGCACGATGCCTTCCTGGCTTTTGAGCAGGCTGGAAAGCCGAGCCTGATTTCCGCGTGCGGCTGCCTCGCTCACCGCTCAGGCCTCCTCTTTGCCCAGTCTGAGCAGGATTTCCCTGGCGCGATCGACGCGCACATCGTGATCCGCCGCAAGTTCCTTTGCCACCGCATCGATATTCGCGCCGCTCGCGCCCGCCACGATGGCTATGTTGCGGGCATGCAGCGCCATGTGTCCACGCTGGATGCCTTCGGTTGCCAGCGCCCTGAGCGCCGCCATGTTCTGCGCCAGCCCGACCGCGACGGTGACCTCGGCAAGCTCTTGCGCCGTGGTCACGCCGAGGAGTTTCAGCGCTGCGCGCGCGGCCGGGTGCGTCTTGGTGGCGCCGCCGACCATGCCCAGCGCCATCGGCATTTCCAGCGTCCCCACGAGGTTTCCGGCGGCGTCGATCTCCCAGCGGCTCAACGACGTATAACGGCCGCCGCGCGCCGCCCAGGCGTGGGCGCCGGCCTCGATCGCCCGCCAGTCGTTGCCGGTCGCGACGACGATTGGATCGATGCCGTTCATGATGCCCTTATTGTGCGTGGCCGCGCGGTAAGGATCGACGATCGCCAGCGAACAGGCCTCGACGATGCCGGCAACGATACGCTCGCCGGTGAACTCCTTCGTCGCCAGTGCCTTCGGCGTCAGCCGCACCCGCGCCCGCGCCAGCCTGAGGTCGGCCAGGTTGGAGAGGATGCGCAGCCGGACGGTGCCACCCGAAATGCGCTCGATCATCGGTGCGACTGCCTCGGCCATGGTATTGACCGTGTTGGCGCCCATCGCGTCGCGCACGTCGACGAGCAGATGCAGCACCACCATCGGTCCGACTTGCGTCTCCTCGAACACCTGCACTTCAATCTCGCTGCAGCCGCCGCCGAGGCCGATCAGCACCTGGTCCTTCTCGTTGGCGGCGGCGATGATCTGGTCGCGGGCGGACAGCAGCCTGGCGCGTGCGCCGTGCGGATCGGACAGACCGAGTATCTGCACCTGTGCCCGCATGATCGGTGCGGTGCTCGATGTCTCGAAGCCGCCGCAACCGCGGGCGATGCGCGCCATGTAGGAGGCGGCGGCGACCACCGACGGCTCTTCCACCGCCATCGGGATGAGGTAATCGCGACCGTTAATTGTGAAATTGGTGGCGACGCCGAGCGGAATCTCGAAAGTGCCGACCACATTCTCGATCATGCCGTTGGCGAGATCGAGCGGCAGGACGCCGCCGCGCAAGGCATCGCGATCCGCCTGCCCAAGACGAGCGGCGTCGCCGACCGTCGCCAGGCGATCGGCCGGCGACAGGTCGCGGAATTTCTCGATGCGGGAATTCAGCCGCGGCTCGACACCGCTGTCCTGGACAGCCACCATCACGATCGCCTCCCTGCGAATGCTTGTCGTTGAGGCAGCTATCGTTTAACTGATACCATCTATCAAGGTACAGCTACAGGAAACAGCGACAAACTGTACCAGTCCATATCAGGGCACGCAGCCCATCGGAGGATGTTCTGGGATGACGCGCGCCGAGGCCGTGGCGGCAGAGATCAGAAGGCGCATCGAGACCGGCTCGATTGCCGTCGGCGCCAAGCTTCCGTCGATACGCAAGGCCGCCGAGCAATTCGACGTTTCCAAGAACACCATCGTCGATGCCTATGACCGGCTGGTATCCGCGGGCATCGCGTTTTCGCGGCCCGGCGCCGGCTTCATGGTTGCCGAGCGTCGCCGGCAGACGCCGAGCGAGCGTCCCCGCCATGTCGCGGAAGCGGTCGACATCGCCTCGCTGCTCAATGCGCAGTTGGAGGAGAGCTTTTCGATCCGCGTCGGCGACGGGCGGCCGCCCGCCTCATGGATGGAGGAATCGGAAGTGCGGCGCCATCTCGGGCTGCTCGGCCGGCACCAGAGGTCCAGCAGCGACGGCTATGGTTCGGCGATGGGCCTGCCGGCGCTGCGCGAGCGCCTCGCCTTCGACCTCATGGAGCGCGAGGTGCAGGCGAGCCCGGACCAAATCCTGCTGACATTCGGCGCCAACCACGCACTGGACCTGATCATACGCCGCTTCCTCGTCGCCGGCGATACCGTGCTGGTCGACGACCCCGGCTATTACCCGCTTTTCGCCAAGCTGAAGCTGGCGCAGATCCGCATGATCGGCGTGAAGCGGACGCCGACCGGTCCGGACCTCGACGATCTCGCCGGCAAGGCCGAGCGCGAGCGTCCGAAGCTGTTCTTCACACAATCGCTTGCGCACAATCCAACCGGCAGCTCGACCAACCTGCCGACGGCTCACTCGATCCTGACGATCGCCGCGCGCTGCGACATGCTGGTGGTCGAGGACGACCCGTTCGTCGACCTGCCGACGGTCCGTGGCGTTGGCCTTGCGCCTCTCGACCAGTTGCGGAACGTCATCTGCGTGCGCACCTTTGCCAAGACGTTGTCGGCCAGCCTGCGCTGCGGCTATATCGCCGCGCGCCCCGACCTTATCGCTTCCCTTGCCGAGTTGAAGATGCTGACGACAGTCAACAGCTCAGGACACATTGAGCGGTTGATCCATGGATTGATCAGTGAAGGTCACTATCGGCGCCACCTCAAGCGTTTGGCGCAGCGTGTGCAGCAGGCCACCGAGACGGTCGTTCCCCGCCTTCAGAAGATGGGTCTTAAGCTCTTTGCCGAGCCGACAGGTGGATACTACGTCTATCTGGAACTTCCCGACTATGTCGATGACATCGCCCTCGCCCGGGAAGGCGCTCGCCAGGGGATTTTTATCGCACCTGGTACCGTGTTTTCGCCGGAGCGCCAACCTGCCAAGGCAGGCATCCGCGTCAACATCGCCTGGGCCTCGGATCCTCATTTTTTTGACTTCATGCTGGCAGAGCTTAGGCATCGGCGGACTTGAACATGACAAAGCCCCGCCTTGGCGGGGCTTAGTGCTTGACGGACCACTCCGCGGCGCGTCGTGACCAGATGAGCGAGAAGTCGCCCCCGGTGTCGGTCTCGGCCAAGCTCGCGTAGAGCGGAGCGGGGAAGTTGGGATCGTCGAGCTTGGGCAGCTCCGAAGGCCAATTGATTGCTGAGGGCAGCGGCTTCCAAGCCGCCAAATGCCGTGACGATTCCCGTCACACCCGATCCTCCACCGCATGGCCGAATGTGCAATTACGCCTCACACCGGCGAGGCATTGCTGGGAAAGGGTCGTCTACACGCCGGGCGTCTGATGCCGAGGTCATGCGCTGCGGGACTTTCGAGACAGAGTGGTGGAAATTCCCGGTTCGAGCGTTGGTTTGCACCGGATTCAGTTCCATGACCCGATGACAGTGTGGAATTTCCTGTGCCATAAGGCCAATCGGTTGAACCAATTCAGAAGGGATGGAACGATGGCTGTAAACACGATCGATATTGCCGAACGCCTTGCAGACGCGCACGGCCTGTCGAAAACCCAAGCGAAATCCGTGGTCGAGGATGTGTTGAAGGGCATTGCGGAAGCCGCTGCCAAGGGCGAGGAAATCAGCCTCAATGGCTTCGGCAAGTTCAAGGTACAGAACAAACCAGCACGTGATGGCCGCAACCCGTCGACTGGAGCCACGATCAAGATCGCCGCATCGAAGAAGATCGTCTTCCAGCCGGCAAAGGCTCTCAAGGACTCGGTGAACGGCTGACCATTTTATGACGATACATCTCGTCTGATAGTAACGCGCCGTTCTGTTGGGCGATGGTGTCTCATGCCAAGATCATCAGTTTCTCATTGCTGCCGTTCTTAGGTCGGGGTCCCAAGCCGCGCCATTGGCGCGGCCGGAAAATTCTCCAACACCTATTTTATCACAATCTAATGTGAGCCTCGCAATCTGCAAACTCAATGACGTCGACCCACTCGGCTATCTCGCCGACGTGCTCACTAGGGTCTTCAACCGCCATCCGAACAGCCAGATAGACGGCCTGCTACCTTGGACCTATATCTGGGCGCTTGAGCTAAGGACGTGGCCTGAGAACACCGCTTACGATCCACACATCCCGACCTCCTTCAGAAGCGCGCGCATCTCGACGGGAGTTGCACGACAGAAAGTTCGAAAACCTTCCAGGCACCCCAGGCAAACTGGACTGTGGCTAGGAACTGGGGAGGCCAGCCCTCGACAGCATCTCAAGGAACCGGGAATGGTGATGATCCTTCACATAGCGCGGCACAAAGCCAGGGCAGACATTGCTCAGATTGAGATGCGGAAGTTGTGACAGGCAATGGTGGATGGCCCGGGACGCTTCTTCGTTGTTTCCGGTGGCCGACGCGGTCGCGGCCCAATAAAGGGCGCCGCGAACGAAGCCCGGCTTTGTCCTGACCACTTTGCGGGCAGCTTCGAGCGCCCGCTGGTTGTCTCCGCCAGCGAAGAGCGCCACAACCAGGCCGTGGTGGCGCCAGAAATCGATCACATCGTGCGTTCCGAGCCGGATTGCTTCGTTGGCCTCGCGCACCGCTTCGTCGACCTGTCCGCGCAACGCAAAGAGCATCGAAATATCGCCGTGGCCAGTCGGGTAGCTTGGGTTGAGGCTGATCGCGTGGCGGCATTCGGCGATCGCCTCGTCGATACGACCGCAACTTTCGAGAGCGAACGACAAGATACATCGGGCAATTTCATCGTCCGGTACCGCCCGCACCGCGGCTTCCGCACGCTCGATCACCCCTCGCTCCCGAGGCAGCGCACCAAACGCCACGCCCATGGATATTACGATCGAGAGCGTCCGCTTTGCACGGGCGTTGTCGGGACCAAGCGAGAAGGCCTTCTCGGCAAGCTCTATCCCGACCAGAAGTGAGTCCCGAGTCATCTCAAAATATTTCATGAGAGCTTCGTTGACCAGCCTGCGCACTTCAGGGGCACCCGGCGGGCTTTTGTCTCGAACCTTCCAGTTGGTCAGTTGAAGTTCGAGGATCACGGCAAGTACAACAGACTGTGCGATCCTGTCCTGGAATTCGAGCGCGTTCTCGGAGTGGCCGTCGAACTTCTGGGCCCAGACGTGGTGGCCGCCGGCGGCATCGACGAGCTGGACATTCACCCTCAACCCATTGCCGGATCTCTGGACGCTGCCGCTGAGCATATATCGCGCCCGGAGTATCCCTGGCGTCTTGGCTTCTTCGCCCGGACCGCTCTTTTCGGGCGGAAGCGCGGCGAGCACGACATAGTCGGCCACTTCGGAGAGGGCTGTCGTGATGTCCTGGACAAGTCCCTTGGCGAAAAAGTCGTCGCCTTGCTTTCCGGTCAGATTGACGAAGTCGGCAACGCTGATGGAGGGACGCCCAAGGCGCTGGCTGGCCGGAACACCACTTGTCGACTGCACATTTGAGGTGTCGTCGGCGGCAAGCAACAGAGATTGCCAAAGCGCCCGCGTTTCAGGGCCGGCTTCGACGCCGAACTCCTTCTTCAGCATGCTTCTGCAAGCTTCGTATGTCCTGATTGCCCTGTCGCGTTGGCCACATGCGAGCAGCAATTCCATCTTGAGCCGATAGGATTCTTCCCGTGTCGGTTCCATGGTCACAATACGATCGGCCAGGATCAGCCCGGCATCAGGGTCGACGAGACGGGCCAGTTTTTCGAAGGACTCAAGCGCGCGGCCGAGCAGCCTGTCGCGTTCCGATGTGATCCAGTCATCGAACGCATTGCTTCCCAGGTAAAGCCCGTCGAGGAAGGGCCCGGTGTAGTTCGCCAAGGCCTTCGCGAGGTCCTGGGCGGAACGTGCCGAGAGACCCGTTTCGAACTTCTCCACGTCGACTTGAACGGCCTCTGGCCTCAGGGCGATCAGCTCACCGCTGGAATGAATGAGATCCACCCCCTCTCGCGCCAGATCCTGGCGCAGGACACTGAGGGCTTGCCGAAGGCTGTTGCGCGAATGTTCGCCGTCGCTGTCGCCCCATAGGAGGTCAGCCAGCCTCTCCCGCGTCGCCGCCATGCCAGGACATCGGGCCAGATAGGCGATGATTGCCGGCCCTCGTTTCCCGGTCAGCCGAAGCGGACCGGCCGTTTCATTTTCAATCCGGAAACCGCCGAAGAGTGAGATTCTATTTGCAGCGCCCCTGTCCTCACTTTGCATTTGCTATCCCAGCCTGACGAAATCCTAACTCAAAACTAACGCTTCGCAACAGTCGGCCTTCGCGCTCAAGCGCTGCCGTAACGGCAGGCTGTTTAGGCTTTGCTAAATTAAGGTGACCAAGTCAACGAAAGGCTTGGTTCGAGGGGGACGCGTGTCCAGGACAAGAGCCAATTTGCTGCTGCTATTCGCAGCCGCTTTGTGGGGCTTCGGCAATGTCTCGCAAAAGATGGTGCTTGTGCATCTCGACGCGCTGAGTGCGGTGGGTCTGCGCTGCCTGATCGGCGGCCTGCTTGTGTTGCCCTTTGTCTTGATGGAGAGGCGGCTTCCGCTCGGGCCGGACTATTTTTCCAGCTTGGCCAAGGTGTGCGCGCTGTTTGCCATCTCCATCACGCTCCAGCAGCTTTGCTATCTCGGCGCCTCCGTCACCAATGCGAGCTTCCTGGTCAGCACGGCAACGGTAATGACACCGCTGGCCGCCTGGTTTCTCGTAGGCGAACGTCCGACAGCGAGTCTCACGGTCGCCGCCGGGCTGACCGTTGTTGGAGCCCTGCTGTTGTCGGATGGGATTGCCGGGTTCAGCAATGGCGATCTCACCGCTGTCCTCTCGGCTGCCTGCTATGCGCTCTGGGCAGTCGAACTGGGTCGGCACATGCAGGTGCATGCGCGGCCGTTCACCGCAGCCGCGACACAGTTCTTCGGCGCCGCCGCCTTCGCCCTGCCGCTCGGCGCAATGCAAGGCAATCTGTCGTTGGCCGCCGCATTCGCAGCCGGCCCGGAACTGGCGATCCTCGGCGTGTTCTCCACTGCGATTGCCTTCGGCATACAGACGGTTGCCCTCCGCTTTACGCCGGCCAGCCACGCCGCCGTGATCGTCAGCGCAGAAAGCGTTTTCGGGGCGCTGGGCGCGGCGATCTTTCTCGGCGAGCGGAGCTCGTCCGCGAGCGCATTGGGTGCCGCCATCATTCTGGGTGCGATCCTGTCCGTGGCACTGTCGAACCGAGCGCCGCAGGCACGCACGTCCTTGCGAACCGCTTCGGTTCAACCCTTCGACGGGGCCCCTGTCTTTGCAGCTGCCGCCGCAAATTGGGCAGGCGATCGTCACCCCAACAATTCAGGTCCAGTGGAGGAATGTGATGACCCTTGCCGGTGATGCGAAACCTATTCCGGCCCCGGTTGCCGCCCGACACGGGGGCAGTGGCGTCGATCAGTCAGGCGGCGGTGGCTTTGCCGATGGCGGCCGGACTTCTCGCGGGGGCGCAGTGATGGACGCGCGGAGAATCCTTCTTCCGATCGCACATTTGGCATCGGCGCTTCGCGCCCGCATGAGGGGACCGGGCGGCTACTACAACAGCGGCAACGCGCTCGGCCTCATTGTCGGTCTCGCGATCCAGATTGCCACCGCGCCGGTCGGCTTGCATGAGGGAAGCAGCGTCACCATGGCGGTGATCGAATACTTCGCTGGCAGCCATGGCACTGTTGCGCTGACCTTGACCACCCTGGTCTTCTTCTGGGGCGGCGAGGCCTATCACCGGGCCTGGGCAAGGCCGGATGCTCCCGATCCCGCCCTCAACCGTCTGGGCGACTTCCTGTCGGGCCTGGGTGCGATCGGGCTCGGCATTGCCCTGTTGCTGCTCGGCGATCCATTGCTTGCGGCGACCTCCGGCCTGCTGCATGCGCTGGGCAAATTCGGCAGCACCTTCCACAGGCCCGGCACGCCAATTCCGATGTGGCCGGCCGCTTGGCCCGATCCGTTCCGCAGTGCGGTGCTCGCCAGCCGGTTGCCGGCAATGCTGGCGACGACAGTGGCCCTCGGCCGTGCTTTGCCTGAGGTCTGGTCGGGCGGCTCCTTCGCGGCCCTCGCCATGCCACTGACTTTGCTCGGCTGTTATCTCTTGTGGACCAAGGCCGATCTGCTGCTGTTCGGCGTGGGCACCAAGGCGATCCACCAGATTTCCACATGTTGAGCTCGCTTTTGAAACGACCGGATGTCGAGATGGAGAATGACATGTTTGGCAGTGTGTATCATCAGGACGCCGGCCCCCCATCCTTTCGCAAACGGGTGCGGGCGACAGGCTGGGGCAGTCTCCTGACGCCGGCCGGTTCAATCTCGAGAGTGACAGGAATACTTGCAGCTTCGCTGTTTTGGGGAGCCTCGGCCCATGCCGCGAACGTTGACGTCGCCATCGTGTTCGCGGTCGACTTCTCGTCATCCATCGATCCGAAGATTGCCGATATGCAACGCGAGGGACATGCCGCGGCACTCACCTCGCCAGAGATCATCGCCGCCATCAGCCGGAATTATGTTGGCTGCATCGGCGTTGCCTATTTTGAATGGTCGAGCCCCGGACACGCACGCGTCGTGCTGCCGTGGACAAGCATCTGCGGACTGGAAGATGCCAAAGCGGCGGCTGCGGTGATCAGCAGGAAAGGCGATGCCGGCTTCATCCGCAGAGGGCGAGGCGGAACATCCGTTTCCTCGGCTATCGACATCGGCAGTCTCCTGCTCGACCAGTTTCCGGGAAAGGCGGCCAAGAAAGTCATCGATATCTCCTCCAATGGCGAGAACAACGACGGGCTTCCCGTCCAGCCGAGCAGGTCGAACGCCATAGCCAAGGGATATACGATCAATGCAATCGCCATCCCGACGGAGGATGAGAATCCCGACGAACCTCTGGCATCCTATTTTGCCAGATCGGTGATTGGCGGTTCCCAGGCCTTTGTCATGACGCCGAAGGGGCCAGACGACTACACGATGGCGCTTCGCCGCAAGCTCGTGACTGAAGTAAGCATGAACGACGAGCGTCCGCTGTGAAAGTGTGCCACGCAGGACGAACTTTCGACCCGCCAGACCGAGCGCATTGCACAACAAGACCCGCCCCGCTGCAGCGCGAGTCCTTGTAGGTCCGTCAGGACAATAGCCTATGGCCGCAACGCGTGCACCCTTGCCTCGCCTTCGCCGGGCACCGGCAACGCCATGTCGTCATCGAGAAGACGCGTGATGCGGGCAAAGCCGGTGAACGCTTTCCTTGCTTCCTCGGCCGACATCTGACCCGACAAGGCGGCCGAGCAACAATTCAGCGCGCACTGATAAACCGGACCGCGCCGTCCTGTCGGCCATTTCCGCAAGAACATCATGGCTTCGGCAACATTATCGATTTCTTCCACAGGGTGTCCTTGCCCGCGCGAAATCCGCACGGGCGAAAAGAAATGCAATTGATCCATCGTTTCCTCCCGGTCGACCGCAATGCGCTCGATCGAACCCCCCCAAACGCGCCAACAGCCGGTTTGGTTCCAGATAAAAATGGAATCTTTTAGAAATCTATCAGGCGAAGGCGATCACCCGTGCGGTCGTGAGTGTCGCCTACATCGTGGGGAAGTGGCAGGCGACTTTGCGACCGGGTCGGTATTCCCGCAGCTGTGGCCGCTCCGAACGGCAGCGCTCCGCCGCGATTGGGCATCGGGGATGGAAACGGCAGCCCGTTGGAGGGTTCAGAGGGCTCGGTACGTCGCCGGTGAGGATGATGCGCTTGCGCGTCCCACCGGGCGTCGTCTCCACGACGGGAACCGCCGAGATCAGTGCCTGGCTATAAGGATGGGCTGGTGCCGCAAACACCTCTTCCGCCGGACCTTCCTCGACGATCGAGCCGAGATACATGACCGCGATGCGGGTCGACACCTGGCGCACCACCGACAGGTCGTGGGCGATGAAGATGTACGTGAGATTGAGCTTCTCCTGCAGATCGGCAAGCAGGTTGACGATTTGCGCCTGCACCGACACGTCGAGCGCGGAGACGGGTTCGTCCAGGACCACGAGGTCCGGATTCAATGCAATAGCCCGCGCGATGCCGACGCGCTGGCGTTGTCCGCCGGAAAATTCGTGCGGAAACCGCATGACGTGATCCGGCAGCAAGCCGACAAGGTCGAACAGTTCCGCCACGCGTTTGGTGATCTCGCTCGACGAGGGCCTGCCATGGATGCGCAGCGGCTCGGCCACCAGGTCGCCGACGCGCCGGCGCGGATTGAGCGACGCCGACGGATCCTGGAAAACCATTTGCAGGCGGCGCCGCAGCGGCCTGAGTTCGGACAGCGACTTGGAGGTGATGTCGTTGCCTTCGAACAGAAGCTCGCCGTCCGATATGTCGTAGAGCCTCACCAGGCAACGCGCCAACGTGGACTTGCCGCATCCGGATTCGCCGACCAGACCGACCGTCTCGCCGCGCCACACGGTCAGGGAAACATTGTCGACCGCATGAACGGTTCGCTTGCCTTCGGCGGAGAAACGGCTGCCGATGGAAAAGCGCTTGCCCAGCGAACGCGTCTCGAGGATTGGGCGGTTCTTGTCGATCATCGGTCCGCTCATGCCTGTGCCACCCTGAAGCATGCCGCGGCATGGGTGCCGCTCCCGAGGTCGGGCTTGCCGGCCTCGCAGGGCTCGTAGTGAACCGGGCACCGCGGCCCGAACGCACAGCCCTGCGGCAATCGCAGCAATGACGGCGGCGAACCGGGAATGGCCGGCAAGCGCCGTGGTTTTTCGCCGGTCAGCGGCGGGATCGAACCCAGCAGCGCGCGCGTATAGGGGTGTCGCGGATCGGAAAACAGCTCCGCGCGACTGCCGCGCTCCACCACGCGGCCGGCATACATGACCATGACCCGGTCGGCGAGTTCGGAGACCACGCCCATGTCATGTGTGATGAAGACGACCGCCGACTTGTGCGTCGCGCGCAGCTTGCGCACCAGATCGAGAATGCCGGCCTGCACCGTGACGTCGAGCGCGGTGGTCGGTTCGTCAGCCACCAGAAGCGCCGGATTGCAGGACAAAGCCATTGCGATCACCGCCCGTTGACGCATGCCTCCGGACAGTTGGTGCGGGTAGCGCGACATCGCCTCGTGCGGGTTCGGAAAATTCACCTCGGCCAGCAGTTCCTCCACGCGCTCCATCGCCTTGGACTTGCTGATGTTGCGATGCGCGCGGATCTGTTCGGCGATCTGCCAGCCGATCGTGTAGACAGGCGTCAGCGCCGTCATCGGATCCTGGAAGATCATCGCGATCTCGTTGCCGCGCAGCCGCCTGAGTTCGCGCGCGGGCAGTCCCACGAGTTCGCGGCCTTTGTAGCGGATCGACCCTTCGATGGTGGCGTTGGGATCGGTGATGAGACCCATGACGGCCAGCAGCGACACGGTCTTGCCGGAACCGGACTCACCGACGACGCCGAGGATTTCGCTTTCCTCGAGGTCAAAGGAAACGCCATCGATGGCCCGCACCAGGCCATCATTTGTGCGGAAGGAAACTCTGAGGTCGCGCACCGACAGTATCATGATGTCCTCAGGCGCGGATCGAGAAGGATGTAGACGAAATCGACGACCGCATTGGCGACAACCACGAACATGGAAGCATACATCACCGTTGCCATGATCATCGGAAGATCGAGATTCTGCAGCGCGTCATAAGTGAGCTTGCCGATGCCGTGCAGCCCGAACACCACCTCCGTCAGCAAGGCCGAGCCTCCGACCAGCGCGCCGAAATCCAGGCCGAACAGGGTGACGAAGGCGATGAGCGACGTGCGCAAGGCATGGCGCAGCAGGATACGGGTTTCCGACAGCCCCTTGGCCCGGGCCGTGCGGATATAGTCTTCCTGCAGGGATTCGATGATTGCCGCGCGCAGCACGCGCCCGTAAATACCGATATAGAGAATGGACAGTGTGATCCAGGGAATGACCAGGGTCAGGAACCAGCCCTTCGGATCATCGGAGAAATTCTTGTAGCCGAGCGGTGGCACCCAGGAGAACGCCCAGCTGTCGTGATAGCGGCTCTGGGTGATCAGGTTCATCACTTCGCCCAACCAATAGACCGGCATGGAAATGCCGAGCAGCCCTAGCGCCATCAGCAGCTTGTCCAGCCAGCTGCCGCGCGTGGCGGCGGCGGCGATGCCGATGATGATGGAGACCACCACCCACAGGATCGCCGCTCCGAACACCAGCGAGAGCGTGACCGGGATCGAATCCATGACCGCCGGCACCACCTTCCAGCCACGATTGACGAAGGAGGTCAGATCGCCGGTGACGAAGATCTTCTCCATCATCGTCACATATTGCACGTAGAGCGGCCGGTCGAAGCCGAAGCTGTGGCGTACCGCCTCCAGCACTTCGGGCGATGCATTGCGGCCGGCGATGCGCGCCGCCGGGTCGGCGCCCGGCGTTGCGAAGAAAATCAGGAAGACGATGACCGAGATGCCGAACATCACGAACAGCATCTGGCCGAAACGGCGCAGGATTGCGTAGATCATCAGTCGCGCCCCAGCCGAACCTTGGAGCGCGGATCGAGCGCGTCGCGCAGGCCGTCGCCGAAGACATTGAGCGCCATGACGGAAACCGCGATCGCCAGGCCCGGCACCAGCGCCACCAATGGCCTGGTGTAAAGCAGCGCCTGTCCGTCCTGGATGATGGTGCCCCAGCTCGCGGCCGGCGGCTGCACGCCGATCGACAGGAAGGAAAGTGCCGATTCCGTAAGCATGTTCAGCGCCATCATAAGCGGCACGAAGACGATGAGCGTGGTGGTGACGTTGGGCAGGATGTCGCGCCACAGGATGCGCCACCCCGGCACGCCCAGATTGATCGCGGCCAGTACGAACTCGCTCTTGCGCAGCGCCAGAACCTGCCCGCGTATTGGGCGGGCCACGTAGGGCACGTAGACGATGCCGATGATGATGACAGGCAGCCACAGGCTGCCGGACTCGATCTGGATCGGTCCGATCGTGATGCCATGCGCGATGGTGACGATGGAGAGCGAAATCGCCAGCAGATAGATCGGGAACGCCCACAGTATGTCGAGGAAGCGCGACAGCACCGTGTCGGTGACGCCGCCGAAATAGCCGGCGATCAATCCCGCCGCCGTGCCCAGGATCAGGGTGAAGATGGTGGCTGCTCCGGAGATCAGCAACGAGCTCAGCCCGCCATAGAGCATCCTGGCCATGACATCGCGCCCCTGGCTGTCGGCGCCGAGGAAATAATTGCCCAGCCGCCAGGTCGGGCCGAGCGGTGTGTAACCAAGCCCCAGCCCTTCCGTCGATTGTTCCATCACCGGAACGTCGGCACCGTCGATCTGGATGACGGCGTCGAGCGTCGAGGCGAAGGGGTCCACGCCTGCCCATTTTGCATAAAGAGGCGCACTGAGGCAGGCAAGGACGATGAGGAGGAACACGGCCAGCGACGCCATGGCAGCCCTGTCCCTTGCCAGCTTCGCAAACGCGACGGCCCAGGGCCCTCGCGTCTTGCGCGGCATGGCGACAGCTACGTTCGACACGGGCGTGCCCCTCCGCGGTTCGTTACTGCACCCAGGCCATCACTGTACCCAGGATTGGGTGATCATCCAGTTGAACTGCCGGTTGAACTTGAAATTGCCGAGACGTTTGCTGACAAAGTCAAGCCGCTTCGGCGTGAAGAGGCCAACGGCGGGTGCCTTGTCGGTGACTTGCCTGTCGATTTCAGCCCACATTTTGTCGGCGGCTTTCTGATCGGTGACGCCGAGGTCCAATGCCTTTTGCATCTTGGCGTCGATTTCCTTGTCGCAGAAGCCGGCGATGTTGATCGAGGCATCCGAACCTTCACGGAAGGAGGCGCAGCTGAACAGGATGTTCAGGAAGTCCGAAGCCGCAGGATAGTCCTTGTACCATTGGGTAACGGACATCTGCACCTTGTTGTTGGTGTTCTGGATGTAGGTGAACTGGATGTTCGACGAGATCGGCTTGACGTCGGCGACATAGCCGATGCTGGTCAGAACGCTCTGCAGATAGACGCCGATGGACCGCGAAATGGCGGTGTCCTCGACGATGATCGTCACCTTCTGGCCCTTGGTGCCGGAGTCCTCGACGAGCTGCTTTGCCTTGTCGAGATCAGGAGCCGACCATTTGGCGCCCGGATTCTTGGTGAAGGGGCAATAGTCTTCATGGCCGGGGAAGTCCGGGGGCAGGACCTGACAGACCGGCGAGGCCAGCACCTTGCCGCCGAACAGCTTGACCAGCGTGTTGCGATCGATCGCATAGGCAACGGCCTGGCGGGCTTTTTCATTGTCGAAGGGTGCGAGACGGTTGTTCAGCGGCGCGTACCACCAAGCCGAAAGCGGTGAGATGTGCAGCTGGTCCATGGACTTGCTGCCCAGTTCGCCCAGGCGATCGCTGGGCAGAGCGTCGAACATCCAGTCCGCTTCGCCGTTCTGGATCGCGGTGACGGCTGCCTCTTCGGACAGGCCGAAATCATATTGGACGACATCCGGATAGCCGTCCGGCTGAGCTTCTTCGCTCCACTGCTTGAAATTGGGGTTGCGGGAAACCGTCATGCCCTTGTTCGGGTCGAAGGCGGAGATCATGTACGCGCCGGTGCTGGGAATGGGCTTGGAACCCATGTCTTCGGCGGGCGTGTCCGCCGGCAGGACCACGGCATGCGGCAAGGCAAGCTTGTAGAGCAGCTCGGCATCCGGCTTGGTGATGTTGATGGTGATGGTGCCGGCCGCTTCGTCGCCGACAACGCCGCCTTCCAGCGTGCAGCTCTTGGTGTCGGCCAGGCATTTGTCGGCACCGACGATACCGGCATAGAACGTGCCGGAGGTCGGTCCGGAAACCTTGAAGATGCGCTGGAAGGAAGCAACGATGTCCTTCACGCCAAGATCCTGGCCGCTGGAGAACTTGATGCCCTTGCGCAGCTTGAAGGTGAAGGTCTTACCGTCATTGCTGACCTGCGGCAGGGCCTCGGCCAGATCGGGAACGATGGTGAAGCCGTCCATGCCCTCGGCCTTGCGGAAGGCCACCAGGCCGTCATAGATCGGCTGGTACATCTGCCAGCCCTGGTCCGTGTAATTGATGTGCGGATCGAGCGTTCCGGCCGCGGAGCGGGCCAGCAGGCGGATGGTGCCGCCTCGGTGCTCCTTGAGATATTCGGCCTGTGCCGGGGCCAGCCATGTACCGGCCAGCAATGCCGCGGCTGTTGCCGCCAGAAGCAGTTTCTTCATGTCTTCATTCCCCTTTTTTCAATTGTCGTTGTGGTCCAGGAAGTCTCCCACTACCCGCATGCATGCATCTTGCTCTTCGACATGCGGCATGTGGCTGGAATGCTCGAATATCTCCCAGCGCGACCCCTTGATGCCGTCCTTGTAGGGCTGCACGGTCGCGGGCGTGGCCTCGTCGTGACGTCCGGAGATGATCAGCGTGGGAACATCGATGGCCGGCAGACGGTCGACGATGCTCCAGTTCTTCAACGTTCCGATGACGTGGAACTCGTTCGGTCCATTCATCAGATTATAGACGGTCGGATTGCGCACGACCTGGGCGAAACTTTCCGTGACTTCGGGCGGGAAAGGCACGACCCGGCAGACATGCCGCTCGTAGAACATCATCGTCGCCGCCTGGTACGCTGCGTCGTCCGTCGTGCCGGCCTGCTCGTGCCGGGTCAGGGTCTCCTGCACATCCGCAGGCAGATCCGCACGCAACCGGTTGGCCTCTTCGACCCACAGTTTCATGGAAGCCGGCGAGTTGGCGATGGTCAGCGACTTCAGGCCCTGCGGCCGCGTCACGGCATATTCGGCGCCCAGCATGCCGCCCCAGCTCTGGCCGAGGACGTGGAAGCCCGTCCGAATGCCGAGATGGTCGACCAGGTTTTCAAGCTCGTCGATGAACAGCCCAGGTGTCCAGAAATCGGCGCCTTTCTCAGGCAGCAAGGTGGAATTGCCGCAGCCCAACTGGTCGTAGTGGATGACGGCGCGATCCCTTCGCGCAAGAAGCTTGTAGGCATCGACATAGTTGTGAGCGACGCCCGGGCCGCCATGCAGGATCACCACAGGCGCCTTTTCGCCACCGAGATCACCGGTGACCCGATACCAGGTCTCGAAGGCGCCGAAAGCGGCCCGTCCTTCCATGCCTATGATCTCAGATGACATCCCAGTTCCCAGCGCGGTTGAAGGCATCTTGTATTTGTCCGTGACGGCAGGCGCCCTAACTCATGTTGCGGGTGACCTGCACCCATTCTTCCAGCATCTGCACGCCAAATGCCGTGGCGCCTTGCCTGCCGAGAGGCCGATCGGTGTCGGTCAGTTCCTTGCTGGCGATGTCGAGATGCACCCAGGGGCGGTCTTCCGTGAAGTGACGCAGGAAGGCCGCCGCATAGGGAGCGTCGCCGTCTTCCATGTCCTTGGCATGATGCCTGAGGTCCGCGAACGGCGATTGCAGACCCTCATCATAGGCCCGGTCGAGCGGCAGCCGCCAGAACCGCTCGCCGACCGTTTCTCCGGCCGCGATCATCTGTGAAGCGATGGCATCGTCGGTGCTGAATAGGCCTGCGAATATCGACCCCAGGCCACGCGTCACCGAATAGGTCAGCGTCGCCAGATCGACGATCACCGAAGGGTTGAAGCGCGTGGCTGCATAGTAGAGGCAGTCGGCCAGAAGCAGGCGTCCCTCCGCATCCGTGTCGAACACTTCCACTGTCTGTCCCGAGGCCGTGGTGATGATGTCGCGCGGTTTGAGCGCGGTGCCCGATGGCATGTTCTCGGCGATGCCGAGAACACCGACAACGTGTACCGGGCTGCCTTGCCGGGCGAGCGCGATCAGCAGGCCGACCACAGCCGCCGCTCCGCCCATGTCGGCTTTCATGTCGAACATCTGCGCTCCGCCCTTGATGCAGAGGCCTCCCGAATCGAAGCAGACGCCTTTGCCGACGAAAGCGAGTGGTTGGGCGGGAGCACCCTTGCCGCGGTAGCGCAGGACAGCGACCCGTGGCGGACGCGCCGAGCCCGACCCAACGGCGAGGAGCGCGTTCATGCCGAGCTCCTTCAGTTGCGCGGCATCGAGCATTTCGATGTCGATGCCGGCTTCACGCAGCGGCTCCAGATGATCATGGAAATTGTCGGGGTGGAGATGGTTTGGCGGCAGGTTGACCAAGGTGCGTGCATATTCGACGCCGTCGGCGATTGCATTGATCCGCGTCAGCGCCGCGGTCAGATCCGGGCCGCCGGCTCCGACCAGTTTCACCCGCAAGGTTCGATCCGCTCCCGCTCCTTGCCGCCGGTTGCGCATGTCGAAACGATAGCGGCGCAGCCGCATGCCAAGCGCGACACGCGCCAGGATTTCGGCGCCGGATAGTTCAATGCCAGCGATGGGGTCCAGGACCAGAGTGGCCGCGCATTCCCCCTTGCCTTCCAGATGTGCGGCAAGCAGACCGCCGGCGCGCGCCAACGAGAGGGTGGTTACGGCTTCGGCTTTGCCCAAGGCCAGGACAACCACGCGCTTGGTCGATACTGCCTGCGGGGCGATAAGATCGATGCAGGTGCCGAATCCGGCCAAGGCGGCCGGGTCAGAGCATGCACGAGAGAGAATCCCGCTCATCTCAGCGTCCAGAGCCGCTGCCCGGGGACCAAAGCCTGGTTGGGCAGTTTGCAAAATCACGACGACGGAGGTTTCCGCGGAAATCTCCTCCGCAGCTTCGAAGACCGGCGCTGGCGATTGAGGCATAGGCTGGCGCTCTCTCCAATTGCGGCGATACCGAGCAAAGCTTCGCTCTCCACCGGTGAGACTGGTCAAGCCGGTCTCAGCCGTCGATGGTATGGTACCGGTGTTCCCAAACAGTCGCTTGAGACGACTTAATTGCTCTTGTCCTCTGGGTATCCCCTAAGGGGGCAGGCAATCAAACGCGAATTCTGCCCATGTCGATTGACAAAAACTCAACTGACAATTCATGATCGTCCAATGGCCCTTCCCTCACTCAATGGCATGCGCGCTTTCGAGGCCGCCGCTCGCCTCGGCAGCGTCAAGGACGCGGCGGAAGAACTGCATCTGACACCCTCGGCTGTCAGCCGCCACATCCGCGCGCTTGAACGAAATCTTGGCCAGGACCTGTTCGAACGCGGTTTTCGCCAGATAACGCCAACCATCAGGGGCTCCTACTATGCGCGCAGCCTCTCGGAGGCGTTCGAAGCCATCTGGCGCGCCACCGATGACGTCAGCCTCTCGGACGGCTCGCGCCACGGCAAGATCCAACGGGTCCGGGTCTTGTGCGTGCCCACCGTTCTGAACCTTTGGCTGGCGGACCGGTTGCCGAACTTTCGCCGGTTGCATCCGTCGGTGGATTTGGAGATCTCCACTTCAGGCAAGCGCGCCAACTTCGATTTGGCCATTGTCGACGAGTTCGTCTACAAGGCCGGCCCGGCTTTGACGCTGCTGATCCCGCTGCTTTTGACCCCGGTCTGTGCGCCTTCGCTTTTGGAGGGGCCTGTGCCGCTGCGATCGCCGGCCGATCTGGTCAATCATCATCTGATCCATGAATGCGAAACCATGAGATGGAAGCGTTGGCTGGAGCAGGAAGGCGTTCTGGAAACGACGCCAAAATCCAGCACAACACTCGATGATTGTACGCTCATCATGCGCGAAGCGATCAATGGCGCCGGAATAGCGCTTGCGGACACGATCATGGCGCAAGATTTTCTACAGCAAGGCAAACTGGTCGCGCCGTTCCATGTCCGTCACACCTATCCGGCCGGCATTTACCTGCATCAGCGTCGCAGCATCGGCAACAAACCAGGCACCGGCCTGTTTCAGGATTGGCTGCTCGCTGAAGTCGCGGACCACAAGCAGGTGATGGCCATCGCTTAGATGGCGCCGACCGAAGATGTCGGCAGCCACCGTTTCAGATTGGAATCCCAGCGTCGAACTTCGAATCATCCGTGCCGGGTTCAGCGATGACCCACCATCGCCTTGCATCGATAATCGCAGTTCTCATTGAATATCTTTAAGGCCAAAGCCGGCAAATAGGTTGCTTGTCGGTTCCCCTGCGGCAGGCTTAACCTGCACGCGGTCAACGCGTGAGGGCGCGTGCTGCAAAAGGGGAACATTGCCATGACGATACAGGGTGCTTCACCTGATCTGTACAACGAGGATCTGGCTCCGGCCAAAGTTCGAAACTGGGGACCATTCTCGATCTTCAACGTCTGGACATCGGACGTCCACAGCCTTTGGGGCTACTATCTTGCCGCCAGTCTGTTCCTGTTTTGCGGCGGCTTCGTCAATTTCATCATCGCCATCGGCATCGGATCGCTGATCATCTATGTGCTGATGAACATGGTCGGCTATGCCGGCGTGAAGACGGGCGTGCCCTACCCCGTGCTTGCCCGCGCCTCTTTCGGCATCTGGGGCGCCAACATACCGGCACTGGTGCGCGCCATCGTCGCCTGTTTCTGGTACGGCGCGCAGACGGCCGCCGCCTCGGGCGCGATCGTGGCGCTGCTGATCCGCACACAATGGTTCGCCGATTTCAACGCCAGCACGCATTTCCTCGGCCATACCGGCCTGGAGGTGATCTGCTTCGTGGTCATCTGGGGGCTGCAACTGCTGATCATCCAGAACGGCATGGAAACGGTGCGCCGCTTCCAGGACTGGGCCGGCCCCGCGGTTTGGGTGATGATGCTGATCCTGGCGATCTATCTCTGCGTCAAATCCGGGAGATTTGCCTTCACCAGCGATATCCCGATGGACGTGCTGCTGGACAAGACGAAGGACGCGGGCGTGCCGGGCACGCCGGGATCGTGGACCTCGCTGTTTGCGGTGGCGGCAATCTGGGTCACCTATTTCTCGGCGCTCTATCTCAACTTCTGCGATTTCGCCCGTTACGCGCCGGACAAGGCATCGCTGCGCAAGGGCAACATCTGGGGCCTGCCGATCAACCTGATCCTGTTTTCGCTGGTCGCCGGCGTCACCACCATTGCCGCCTTTGATGTCTATGGCGAGGTGCTGCTGCATCCCGACCAGATCTCGGCGAAATTCGACAGCTGGTTCCTGGCAGCGCTCGCAGCCTTGACCTTTGCCGTGGCAACCCTCGGCATCAACGTGGTGGCAAACTTCGTCTCGCCGGCCTTCGACTTCTCCAACGTCTTTCCCAGGCAGATCGACTTCAAGAAGGGCGGCTATATCGCGGCCGTGATTGCCCTGCTGCTTTACCCCTTCGCGCCGTGGGAAGGCAGTGCCGCTTCCTTCGTCAACATCATCGGCGCGACAATGGGGCCGATCTTCGGCGTGATGATGGTCGACTACTACCTGATCCGGAAGGGCGAGGTCGACGTCGAGGCGCTTTATCGCGAGGACGGCGAGTTCCGTTTCCAGGGCGGCTGGCACGTCAACGCCTTCATCGCCGCCGGCATCGGCGCCATCTTCTCGTCGATCCTGCCCAACTTCACCAACTGGCTGCCGTCCTGGTGGGGCGTCTATGGCTGGTTCTTCGGGGTGGCGATCGCCGGCATTATCTACTACGTGCTGCGCACCGCCGCCCTTGGCGCAGGCGCCAAGACCGCGAAAGCCTGACGAGCATCATCAGGGGCGGCGCAAAGCCGCCCCAACTACCCGATCATCTCGGCCAATTTGCGCACCGTGTTCCAGTTGCGCGACGTGCCGATGCCCATGCGCTTGTGGTTCATTGCCGCGAGCAGCCGCGAACTTGGCCTCTCTCGCGAAAAGACGACCCAGATGTCGCCGCCGAGCGAAGTCACTTTCTCGTCCTCGGCGGCATAGGCCTGCAGTGCCGTCACGGCCTGCTCGGGTGCAGGCTTACGCATCACGCGCACCGCCACCTGATCCGCGGTCGCATTCGATTCCATCGGAAACGGATTGCCGGCGGCAAGCTTCAGCCAGTCCTCGGCACCGCGCACGATGATATCGACATGGCGGCCGAAGGTTTTTTCGAAGGCTGCCTCCAACCACTGTTCGAGGTCGGCGATATCAGTTGCCGGTGCCTCGAAGACCAGATTGCCCGTCGCCACCAGCGTGCGCGGGTTGTTCAGCCCGAGCTCTTCGGCCATGGCCTTGAGGTCGGCCATGACGACCCGTCGCCCCTCAGCCAGGATGATGCTGTAAAGCAGTGCGACATAGGTCTGCATTGCCGCCCGACCTGATCGCTACACCAGCCGGCTCTGCTCCACGGCCGCCTCGATGAAACTGGCGAACAGCGGATGCGGCTCGAGCGGCCGGCTTTTCAGTTCCGGGTGATACTGCACGCCGATGAACCACGGATGGTCCGGGTATTCGACCGTTTCCGGCAACACGCCGTCGGGCGACATACCGGCAAACACCAGGCCGCAATCCTCGAGCCGCTCCTTGTAGTCGACATTGACCTCGTAGCGGTGGCGATGGCGCTCGAAAATCTGTGTGTCGCCATAGATCTCGGCGATCTTGGAGCCCTTGGCGAGCTCGGCCTGATAGGCGCCGAGCCGCATCGTGCCGCCGAGATCGCCGGTTTCGCGGCGCTTCTCCAGCATGTTGCCTTTCAGCCATTCGGTCATCAGGCCGACCACCGGTTCCTCGGTCGGACCAAACTCGGTCGAAGACGCATGTTCGACGCCGGCCAGCGACCGCGCCGCCTCGATGCAGGCCATCTGCATGCCGAAGCAGATGCCGAAATACGGCACCTTGCGCTCACGCGCGAACTTCGCCGCCAGGATCTTGCCTTCCGCACCGCGCTCGCCAAAGCCGCCTGGGACCAGGATGCCATGCACCTTTTCCAGCCAGGGCGTCGGATCCTCTTTTTCGAAGATCTCCGATTCGATCCAGTCGAGCTTGACCTTGACGTGGTTGGCAAGGCCGCCATGCGAGAGCGCCTCGATCAGAGATTTGTAGGCGTCCTTGAGGCCGGTATATTTGCCGACAACGGCGATGGTGACCTCGCCTTCCGGATTGTGGATGCGGTTGGATACCGCCTGCCACGGCTCCATGCGCGGCTTCGGCGCCGGATCGATGCCGAAGGCGGCCAGCACTTCCGAATCGAGCCCTTCCTTGTGATAGGCCATCGGCACATCGTAGATATGCGGCACGTCGAGCGCCTGGATCACGGCACTTTCGCGCACATTGCAAAACAGCGACAGTTTCCTACGCTCTTCCTTGGGAATGGCGCGGTCGGCACGGACCAGCAGGATATCGGGCGCGATGCCGATGCCGCGCAGCTCCTTGACCGAATGCTGAGTCGGCTTGGTCTTCAGCTCGCCTGCCGTCGGGATGTAGGGCATCAGCGTCAGATGGACGTAGACGGCGTTGTTGCGCGGCAGGTCGTTGCCGAGCTGGCGAATAGCTTCCAGGAATGGCATCGCCTCGATGTCGCCGACCGTGCCGCCGATCTCGCACAACACGAAATCATAGTCGTCATTGCCGTTGAGAACGAAATTCTTGATCTCATCGGTGACGTGCGGGATGACCTGCACGGTTGCGCCGAGATAGTCGCCGCGCCGCTCGCGCTCGATGATGTTCTTGTAGATGCGGCCGGTGGTGATGTTGTCCTGCTGGTTGGCGGAGCGGCCTGTGAAGCGCTCGTAATGGCCAAGATCAAGATCGGTTTCCGCGCCATCGTCGGTGACGAAGACTTCGCCATGCTGGTACGGCGACATCGTGCCTGGATCGACATTCAGGTAGGGATCGAGTTTTTTGATGCGTGCGCGATAGCCTCGCGCCTGCAGGAGAGCCCCAAGGGCCGCTGCGGCAATGCCTTTTCCAAGTGAGGAAACCACGCCGCCTGTGATGAATACATATCGCGCCATGGGAGTCATCGCTTAACGCGGCCGGATTGATTCCGCCAGAGAAAAAACCGCCGCGAAGCTTTTTTCCCAAGAAGGCGCTTGGATCGTGAACAAGGCAAAACAAAAGGGCCGGCTGAGCCGGCCCTTTCGGCAGGATGACGAAACGTCAGATGATGACGACCTTGGTGCCAACCCTGACGCGGCTGTAAAGGTCCATGACGTGCTCGTTGATCATGCGGAAGCAACCATTCGAGGCGCTGGTTCCGATCGACTGCGGCGCAATGGTGCCGTGGATGCGCAGATGCGTGTCCTTCTTGCCGTCATAGAGATAGATGGCGCGCGCGCCGAGCGGATTCTGGCCACCGCCGGGCATACCGTCCTTATACTGGCCGTAATGCTTCGGCTCGCGCTTCTGCATGTCCAGCGTCGGGATCCAGCGCGGCCATTCCTGCTTGTCACCGACTGCAACCGTACCCTTGAACTGCAGGCCGTCGCGGCCGACCGCGATGGCGTAGCGGCGCGCGGTGGAGGACGATTCGACGAGGTAGAGGCGGCGCGCGCTGGTGTCGATAACGATGGTGCCGGCAGCGTAACCGCTGAATTCCACGTCCTGCGGCACGAATTCCGGCTTCACCTTGAACTGCTTCTTGGCTTCCCTCTTGGCGAGAGCCTGGTCGAGAGCCCGTGTCTCGGGAAGATATGAAATCGACGAAGAGGAAGAGCTACCGCCGAAGAGACCGGCGAACAAACCGCCGCTGCTCGGCTGCTTCTGGCCGATGACCTCGCTGCGCAACTCGCCATTGTTGCCGGTCAGGGCGATGTTCATCGCCTCTGCCGGAAGCGGCTCGGCCGACTGGATCGGCGCGATCGGTTCGATCGGTTCGATGATCTTGGCAACCAGCTTCTTGGCCGGCTTGGCATCGGCCACCTGGGTTGCCTGCGTGCTCTTGCCCTTCTTGGCCAGGAACGCCTGCCGTTCAGCGTCGGCCTTGGCCTTGGCCGCCTCGCGCATCGCCAGTTTCCTGGCTTCGAGCGCCTTGGCTTTGGCGGCTTCCTTGTCGGCAACGATCTTGGCCTCGATCTTCTTGATCTGGGCGAGGTCGTCGGGCGTCGGGTTTTTCTTCTTCTTGAGAAGCTTCAATTGCGACGCATCACTCTTGACGGCGACGTTGATTGCAGAAGTTGTTTCAGCCGAAGGCTGTGCGGCCATATTTGCCGGCACGCCGGCGGAGGCTGGGGAACTCATGCCGAGTGCGGCGCAAAGTCCCAGGAAAATGAAGCTGCGAAGCTGCATGGCGAAGATCCGATCGTTCTATGCTTGTTGCCCACGGCGTCGCCCAGCGCCCCCCAAGGGCGCCGGAAATGCCGCGCGCAATCTATAGTCGAATAAGCGCGGCTGCCTCAAGCGCGAGGCCCCGCCTCACCCTGTCGAATCTTCGTGATCTTGCTGCATTTGCCGCGACTGTGTTCAAACGACCACAGATCGCGGTTTCAAGCGTGGAAGACTATTGGTTCGGGACCTGCGGGGTCGCCGGTGCGGCGGGAGCCGTGCCGTTGGTCGCCGGCGGCGTCGAACCGGCGGCAGGCGCCGTGGCCGGGGCAGTCGCCGGAGCCGAAGCGTCGTTGCCGGAAGGCGGCGTCGGCGTGGTGCTGCCGGCGGGCGCCGGGGTGGTCGTGCCGGGCAACTGGTTGAGCACGCCTTTGCCTGCACCGTCCGACGTCGCCGGCACGCGGTCGAGGATGTCGATCGGCTTCTCGCCGTAGCGGGCGACGATCGACAGGGTCAGTGACGTGGCGAAGAAGGCGGCCGCAAGGATCGCCGTCGCACGCGTCAGGGCATTGGCAGCACCACGCGCGGTCATGAAGCCGGATCCGCCACCGATGCCGAGGCCGCCGCCTTCGGAACGCTGCAGCAGCACCACGCCGACAAGGGCGAGCACGACCATGAGATGGATGACGATCAGTACGGTTTCCATAGTTTATCCTGGCAAGGCCTTGCCCGGCCGCGGACACGACCGGTGAATTGGAGGCGGCTCAATACAATGCTTTGACGGCATTTCCAAGCCCGTGGCCGGAATATGGGAAGCAACCCGTCCTTTGCAACGATTTCGTGCACCGGAAGCCCTTGTCCGGCGGAGCGAATGTCTTCAGGCAATATTGCGATAAGCCTCGGCGATGCCGAGAAAATCCGCCGCTTTCAGGCTGGCGCCGCCGACCAGCGCGCCGTCGACATTCCTGACGCCGAGCAGTTCGACCGCGTTGGAGGGCTTGACCGAGCCGCCGTAGAGAATGCGCATCTTCGCCGCGACGCCGCCGAGCTTTTCCGACAGCTTTTCGCGGATATGTGCATGTGCTGCGGCCACATCGCCGGCCGTCGGCGTCAAGCCGGTGCCGATCGCCCATACCGGCTCATAGGCAATGATGGTGTTGGATGGGGTGGCGCTTGACGGGACCGAACCATCGACCTGCCGCGACAGCACGTCCAGCGTGGCGCCCGCTTCACGCTGTTCATGCGTTTCGCCGACGCAAATGATGGCAACAAGCCCGGCACGCCATGCGGCGGATGCCTTGGCCTGGACAGTGGCGTCATCCTCGCCGCGTTGCTCGCGGCATTCGGAATGGCCGACGATGACATGGCTCGCACCGGCATCCCTGAGCATTTCCGCCGATATGCAGCCGGTGTAGGCGCCGCTCTCCTTGGTATGGCAATCCTCACCGCCGGCATGCACCGGCGTGCGTGACAGGATCTCCGCGGCGTGAGCAAGCAGGGTTGCGGGAACGCAAACCAGCGCTTCGGTCTCTGCGTCAAGTCCGCTCATGAAACCGTTGCCGATCATCCGGAGCTCGTTGAGGGAGGCGCTGGTGCCGTTCATTTTCCAGTTGCCGGCGACGAGCGGGCGAATTCCTGGCGTCATGGGTTTGCTTCTCCGGATGATATCGGGGCTCTGGCCCTCACTACCAAAATCAGGCCACAAAGCAATCGACAGTGGGCCGGAAGGGCGCTATTGCGCTTGTTTCAGACTCGGCGCATGCGAAAATGCGCATAAATCGGAAGTAAAAATGCTTGGTATATTGAGAAACGCGGCAGGCACCTGGGTCGCGAAGGGACTGTTGGTGCTGCTGGTGCTCAGCTTTTTGGTCTGGGGCGTTTCCGGACAGCTGATGAGCGGTCTTGCCGGCCACGATTCGGTGATAACCGCCGGCGGCACCAAAGTATCGATCAACGAATACCGTCTCGCCTACGATCGCCAGCTCGCCGTCATGTCGCAACAGTTCGGCCAACGTCTCAGCCACGAACAGGCAAAGGCGCTCGGCGTCGACAACCAGGTGTTGGCTCAGCTCGTCTCTGGTGCCGTTCTCGACGAACAGGCCCGCAAGCTGGGCCTCGGACTTTCCAAGGATCGGCTGGCCGAGTTGACACGCGAGGACCCAGCCTTCAAGGGCCCGGGCGGCCAGTTCGACCGCAGAACGTTCGAATATATGCTGCAGCAGATCGGCATGCGGCCCGAGGACTATTTGAAGAACCGTGCCCAGGTGGCCGTGCGCCAGCAAATTGTCGAGGCGGTCTCGGATGGCCTCAAGGCTCCGGACACTTTCTTCAAGGCGGTTGCGCTCTATCGCGGCGAAGACCGCACCATCGACTATTTGACGCTGCCCAAGGCACTGGTCGAGCCGATCGCGGCGCCGTCCGATAGCGTGCTCTCGGCCTATTTCGAAGCCAACAAGAAGACATATGCGGCACCCGAATACCGCAAATTTTCCTATGTCCGCCTCGAACCCGTCGACATCATGGATACGACCGCCGTCACCGACAGCCAGGTCAGCGACGACTACAACAAGAACAAGGCGCGTTACACCACGCCGGAACTGCGCACCGTCGAGCAGCTCGTGTTCAAGACGCCGGATGCGGCCAAGGCCGCACTCGATTCGCTCAAGGCCGGCGCCACTTTCGACAAGCTTGTCACGGCGGAAGGCAAGACGCCGGCCGATACGTTGCTCGGCACGCTTGCCAAGGACAAGATCGCCGACAAGGCGGTCGCCGACGCGGCCTTTTCGCTCAACGCCAATGAAGTCAGTCAGGTCGTGCAAGGCGCCTTCGGTCCGGTGCTGCTGCGCGTCACCGAGATCAAGCCCGAGGTGGTGAAACCACTGGCCGAGGTGTCCGATCAGATCCGCAAGGATCTGGCGCTGGGCGAGGCAAGCCGCATCCTTCTGGACGTGCGCGACAATTACGATGACACCCGCGCCGCCGGCAGTTCGCTGGCGGAGGCCGCGGCCAAGCTGAAGCTGAAGGTCGTCACCATCGACGCCATCGATCGTAGTGGACTGCGGCCAGATGCAACCATCGTCAAGGACCTGCCGCAATCGCCGGAGCTGATCAAAGCCGTCTTCGACGCCGAACCCAACACGGAAAACGATGCCTTGACCACAGCCGACAACGGCTTCGTCTTCTATGAGGTGGCGTCCGTCACGCCGGCTCGCGACCGCACGCTGGATGAGGTTCGTCAAAAAGTCGTCGCCGACTGGACGGCGGCGGAAATAAGCAAGCGGCTGGCCGCCAAGGCTGACGAACTGGAAAAGCGGCTCAAGGCCGGCGCAACGCTCGATGTCATCGCCAGCGAACTGAAGCTCGAAAAGCAGACCAAGCGCGGTGTCAAGCGTGAGGCTGACGATGTCGATTTCGGTAAGGAGGGTGCGGCAGCGATGTTCGGTGTCGGCGAAGGCGGCACCGGCTTGGTCCCCTCACCCACCGGAGACGGGCAGATCCTGTACAAGGTCGCCGAAGTGTTCGAGCCCGCCGGAGCCGATGCCAGTTCGGTGCCGGACGACGCGCAGAAATCCTTCACCTCCGGCATGTCGGATGACCTGCTCGACCAGTTGGTGGCGCAGTTGCAGACGCAGTACGACGTTCGCATCGACCAGGCCGCCGTCGCCCAAGCCTCGACAAGATGAGCGCGCTGAAAACCCATATCGCCAAGATCGCGACCGGTAGCGCGCTTTCCTTCGAGGAAGCGCGCGAGGCCTTCGACATCATCATGTCGGGTGACGCGACCCCCGGCCAGATCGGCGGTTTCCTGATGGCGCTGCGTGTGCGCGGCGAGACGGTGAGCGAGATTTCAGGCGCCGTCGCAACCATGCGGGGCAAGATGCTGCACGTCGACGCGCCCACCGACGCCATCGACATCGTCGGCACCGGCGGCGACAATTCTCACAGCGTCAACATTTCGACGGCATCGGCCTTCGTCGTTGCCGGCAGCGGCGTGCCGGTTGCCAAACACGGCAATCGCGGCCTGTCATCGTTGACGGGGGCAGCCGACGTGCTGGTTGCGCTCGGCGTCAAGATCGATATCTCGCCCGAATTCATCGGCCGCTGCATCCACGAGGCAGGCGTTGGCTTCATGTTCGCGCCTGCGCACCATCCGGCGATGAAGCATGTCGGCCCGACCCGCGTCGAACTCGGCACCCGCACCATCTTCAACCTGCTCGGGCCGCTCTCCAATCCGGCCGGCGTCAAGCGGCAGCTGGTCGGTGTGTTCCTGCCGGAATGGATCCTGCCGGTTGCCGAGACGCTGAAGGCGCTGGGTGCCGAGCATGTCTGGGTCGCCCATGGCGACGGCTATGACGAGATCACCACCACCGGCGAGACGCAGGTTGCCGAACTGATCGGCGGCGAGATCCGCAGCTTCACCCTGACCCCTGAAGCGGTTGGGTTGCCGCGCCACAGCAAGGACGAATTGCGTGGCGGCGATGCGGACTACAACGCCAAGGCCTTGCGCGATATGCTGGGCGGCGCCGCCGGCGCCTATCGCGACACCGTGCTGATGAACGCCGGTGCCGGACTGGTTGTGGCCGGCAAGGCGACGACGCTTGGCGACGGCATCGCGGCGGCGGCGCAAGCCATCGATAGCGGCCGTGCCCTGCAAGTGCTCGACAGGCTGGTCGAGATTTCGAACGGATAACGGATAGAGCGTGTCTGACATTCTTCGCAAGATCGAGGCCTACAAGCGCGACGAGATCGCGGCAGCAAAGGCACGCGTGCCGTTGGCCGAAATCAAGGCCCGGGCAAAAGACGCCGACGCACCGCGCGGCTTTCTTGCCGCACTGGAAGCGAAGCGCAAATCCGGCGCCTTCGCGCTAATCGCCGAGATCAAGAAGGCGAGCCCTTCCAAGGGTCTGATCCGTGCCGATTTCGATCCACCGGCGCTGGCGCAGGCCTATGCCAAGGGTGGTGCTGCCTGTCTTTCGGTGCTGACCGATGCACCGTCCTTCCAGGGTGCGCCCGAATTTCTCACCTGGGCGCGAGCCGCCGTCGCGCTGCCGGCGCTGCGCAAGGATTTCCTGTTCGATCCGTATCAGGTCTACGAAGCCCGCGCCTGGGGCGCGGATGCCATCCTGATCATCATGGCCAGTGTCGACGACGTCCTGGCCAGCGAGCTCGAGGCGACGGCCTTCGAACTCGGCATGGATGCACTGGTCGAAGTGCACGACGAGACCGAGACGCAGCGCGCGCTAAAACTGTCGTCGCGGCTGATCGGCATCAACAACCGCAATCTGCGCACATTCGAGACCAGCCTCGACACTTCCATGCGGCTGGCGACGATGGTTCCGGCCGACCGCTTGCTGGTCAGCGAGAGCGGTATTTTCTCGCATGACGACTGCCTCAGGCTGCAAAAGAGCGACATCGGCACTTTTCTTGTCGGCGAGAGCCTGATGCGGCAACAGGACGTCACCGCGGCGACGCGCCTGCTTCTGACAGGCAAAGCTTTGGCCGAGGCCATCTGACGATGGTATCGGGCCTTACCCATCTCGGCGCGCAGGGCGAGGCCAACATGGTCGACGTCGGCGACAAGGACGAAACAACGCGCACGGCGATCGCCGAAGGCTTTGTCGCGATGCAGCCCGAGACGCTGAAGATGATCCTCGCCGGCAACGCCAAGAAGGGCGATGTGCTCGGCACCGCGCGCATCGCCGGCATCATGGCGGCGAAGAAGACGCATGAACTGATCCCGCTCTGCCACCCGCTGCTTTTGACCAAGGTTTCCGTCGACATCGAGCCCGACCATGCTTTGCCCGGCCTGAAGGTCACCGCACTGGCGCGCGTCACCGGCAAGACGGGTGTCGAGATGGAAGCGCTGACCGCCGCTTCGGTCGCCTGCCTGACCATCTACGACATGGCCAAAGCAGTAGACCGCGCCATGGTCATCACCGGCATCCGCCTGGTCGAAAAGACCGGTGGCAAGTCGGGTGACTACAAGGCGAGCGCCTGATGGCGCTGGTTCCTATCGCGGAGGCGCTTGAACGCCTGCTTGATGGCGCGGCGCCTCTAGCCGGCGAAAGCGTTCCCCTGTTCGAGGCTGTGGATCGTGTTCTGGCGGAACCGGTCGTGGCACTTCGCACCCAGCCGCCTTTCAATGCTTCCGCCATGGACGGCTATGCAGCGCGCGCCGCCGACGTCACGTCGGTCCCATCCAGGCTGTCGGTGATCGGCATGGCGCCGGCTGGGCGTGGCTTCGACGGCACGGTCGGCCAGACGCAGGCCGTGCGCATCTTCACCGGCGCGCCGCTGCCCGAAGGCGCCGACACCATCGTCATCCAGGAGAATGTCCGCGATCTCGGCGGCGGCGAAATCGAAGTGACCGAGCCAACGGCGCAATGGCGCAATATCCGCCGCATCGGGCTCGATTTTTCAACAGGCGACATGCTGCTGGAAAAAGGCCGCTTGCTCGACCCGGCGGCACTGTCGCTGGCAGCATCGGCCAACCATCCTCGGGTCAGCGTGGTGAAACGGCCGCTGGTCGCCATTATCGCCACCGGCGACGAATTGCTGCCGCCGGGCAGCGATCTCGGCCCGGACCAGATCATTTCATCGAATGCCTATGGCGTCGCCGCCACCGCACACTCGGTCGGCGCCCGCGCGCTCGATCTCGGCATTGCCGCCGATCGCAAGGATGCTATCGCCGAACTGGTGCAAAAAGCGGTCGCGGCCGGTGCGGATGTCATTGTGACGCTTGGTGGCGCCTCGGTCGGCGATCACGACCTGATCCACGACGTGCTGACCGGCGAAGGCATGACGCTCGGCTTCTGGAAGATCGCCATGCGTCCTGGCAAGCCGCTGATGTTCGGCCGCCTCGGCGATATCAGGTGCATCGGCCTGCCCGGCAATCCGGTGGCAAGCCTGGTCTGCTCGCAATTGTTCCTGAAGCCGCTGCTGGCGCGGCTCGGCGGCCGCAATCATCGCCAGGACATTCGTCCGGCGCGGTTGGGTGCCGCCATGCCGGCCAATGATCTGCGCCAGGACTACGTCCGAGCCGTGGTCAGGGAAGATGACGGCGTGCTGGTGGCGACGCCGTTCGGTATCCAGGATTCCTCGATGCTGAGAATGCTGGCCGACGCCAACGGGCTGATCGTGCGGGCGCCGTTTGCCCCCGCAGCAGCTGCTGGCGAGGCCTGCAGCGTACTGATGCTGCGCTGAAGCAGAACAAGACAAACCATTAATAAAAAAATGGAAAATGATCTCGGTGCTAGCCCGATATCAAGGCGCGGCTCAGTGGGTGGGCCGGATCGGCAAGGCCGTCGACAATGCTGAAATGATGCCGGTCGGGCTCGACCACGGTGCTGGTTGCAGCACCGAGGCCCGTCCAGATGTTGGCAAGCAAGGCGTTCTGACGCAGGAACTCGGCGCGCTCGCCACCACCGGCCCAACAGGTGATGCGGACACCATCCATGGGCCGCAACAGTGCCGGGCTTTCCGCCAACGCCTCGGCCTCGTCGATGGCCAGAATCGCGTTCATCTCGGTGCGCATGATCGGACGCAGATCGTGGACACCCGAAATCGAAACGACATGGCGCACGCGCCGCGCCACATCGTCCGCCAGAGGCGTGGTTGTCGTCACCATCCGGCTGGCAAGATGGCCGCCGGCCGAATGTCCGGTCAGCATCAGCGGCCCGTCGACCATTGCCGCCGCCTTGCCGATCGCCACGCCGATCTCCTGGACGATGCCGGCGATGCGTAAGTCCGGGCACAGCGTGTAGGACGGCATCGCCACGGCAAAGCCGCTGCTGACCGCACCATTGGCGAGATGCGACCAGAAACTCTTGTCGAACGCCTTCCAGTAACCGCCATGGATGAACACCACCAACCCTTTGGGCGTGGCGCTGGGGAGGAAGAGATCGAGCCGATTGCGTCGCCCATCGCCATAGGTGATGTCGAGCCGTGCCCGGCCCTGCGCCGAGAGTGCGTCACGAAACGCTTGCGCAGGCTCCACCCACGCGGCCGGCCATCGGTCGCTGCCGGCGATATTCGCACCGTTGGCATAGGCATCATCCCAATCGACGATGTGACGTTCGAACATCTGCGCCCTTCCCCAAAAACGGCATCGCTGTTCCGCTAGCAATGGCCACCGCCACGCCATGCGTCAATGCTCTAGGGCAAAAACATTTTAGGCTTGAAACAAATTTCGACTGGTGCGATCCTGCCCGCACGAACAGCCGACAATGGGAGGTCTGCTGTGCTGCCCGAAGCCTGCAAATGGTCACCCCGTTCGGGTGGCGTCGAGCAAGGCGCGACTTGCGGCACGAAGCCTCCTCAAAAAAAGCAGGACCTTCAGATCACTGGTCAGGCGCCTCGCGCACTGGCCGTCCAGCAGACAGGAGAGCGGCGACATGCTTGGGCCTTCAGCGCATATCGACACGTTCACGCGCAATCACCTGCCGCCGCCGGAGCAATGGCCTGAAATCCTGCTCGACGGCTTCGACTATCCCGAACGCCTCAACGCCGGTGTCGAACTGACCGACAGGCTGGTCGAGAAAGGCCTGGGCGACCACACCGCGCTGATCGGCAATGGCCGCCGCCGCACCTACAAGGAACTGTCCGACTGGACGAACAGGCTGGCCCACGCGCTGGTCGAGAATTATGGGGTCGAGCCGGGCAACCGGGTGCTGATCCGTTCGGCCAACAACCCCGCAATGGTCGCCTGCTGGCTGGCCGCCACCAAGGTTGGCGCCGTGGTCGTCAACACCATGCCGATGCTGCGCGCCGGCGAACTCGCCAAGATCGTCGACAAAGCGGAAATCACCGTCGCGCTCTGCGACACCAGGCTGATGGACGAGATGACCGCCTGCGCCAAGGACAGCGCATTCCTCAAGCAGGTCATCGGTTTCGACGGCACCGCCAACCATGATGCTGAACTCGATCGTGCCGCTCTCGACAAGCCGGTGACGTTCACCGCAGTCGACACCGGCCGCGACGATGTTGCCCTGCTCGGCTTCACCTCGGGCACAACAGGCGTTCCGAAGGCGACGATGCATTTTCACCGCGACCTGCTGATCATCGCCGACGCCTACGCCCGCGAAATCCTGGAGGTGACGCCGGACGACATCTTCGTCGGCTCGCCGCCGCTGGCCTTCACCTTCGGCCTTGGCGGACTCGCCATCTTCCCGCTGCGCTTCGGTGCGGCGGCGACGCTGCTGGAGCAGGCGACGCCACCCAACATGATCCACATCATCGAGACCTACAAAGCGACGATCTCTTTCACCGCGCCGACTGCCTACCGCGCCATGCTGAAGGCCATGGATGAAGGAGCGGACCTGTCATCGCTGCGCGTCGCCGTTTCGGCCGGCGAAACCTTGCCTGCTCCCGTTTTCGAAGAGTGGACACAAAAGACCGGAAAGCCGATCCTCGACGGCATCGGAGCCACCGAGATGCTGCACATTTTCATCTCCAACCGTTTTGACGACATGAAGCCCGCGTCGACCGGAAAGCCGGTGGGCGGCTACGAGGCGCGCGTCGTCGATGACGAGATGCGCGAGGTGCCACGCGGCGCGACCGGCAGGCTTGCGGTGCGCGGACCGACCGGCTGCCGCTACATGGCCGATGACAGGCAGAAGGAATACGTGCGCGACGGCTGGAACCTCACCGGCGATACCTTCACGCAGGACGAGGAAGGCTTCTTCCATTTCGCCGCACGCTCCGACGACATGATCGTCAGCGCCGGCTACAACATCGCCGGTCCCGAGGTCGAGGCGGCGCTGCTGGCGCACCCGGACGTCGCCGAATGCGCTGTCATTGGCGCCGAGGACGCCGAGCGCGGCCAGATCGTCGAGGCGCATGTCGTGCTGGTGCAGGGCGTCGCGCCCGACGCCCTCACCACCAAGCGCCTGCAGGACCATGTCAAGGCAATGATCGCGCCCTATAAATATCCGCGATCGGTAAAATTCATCGCCGCCCTGCCCAAGACCCAGACCGGCAAGATCCAGCGCTTCCGGCTGCGCACGGAGAAAATCGATTGAGCGAGCCATACGATCCGGCGTCCGAAGGCGCCCAGATGTCGTTCAAGGAGCGCATGTCCTACAGCGACTACCTGCACCTGGAGAAAGTGCTGGAGGCCCAAACGCCGCTGTCATCGGCGCATGACGAGATGCTGTTCATCATCCAGCATCAGACCTCCGAACTCTGGATGAAGCTCGCTCTGCACGAGATCGGCGCCGCGATCCGTTCCATCCGCGCCGACCGGCTCGAGCCGAGCTTCAAGATGCTGTCGCGCGTTGCGCGGATCTTCGAGCAGCTGAACAATGCCTGGGATGTGCTGCGGACGATGACGCCGAGCGAATACACCGAGTTCCGCGACGCGCTCGGCCAGTCCTCGGGTTTCCAGTCCTGGCAGTATCGCGCCATCGAGTTCATGGCCGGCAACCGCAACCTGGCCATGCTCGGGCCGCACAAGCACCGGCCCGACCTGAGCGGAAAGCTGGAAGCGATCCTGACCGAACCATCGCTCTACGACGAAGCGCTGCTGCTGCTTGCGCGCAACGGATTCGACATCGGTGCCGATGCCAAGCGCACGGGCTGGCGTGAGACGCGAACCGAGAATGAAGAGGTGCTGGTCGCCTGGCAAACCATTTACCGCGATCCGCAGCGCTACTGGATGTTCTACGAACTGGCAGAGAAGCTGGTCGACTTCGAGGATTATTTCCGCCGCTGGCGCTTCAACCACGTCACCACGGTTGAGCGCATCATCGGTCTGAAACGCGGCACCGGCGGCACGTCGGGTGCTTCGTATCTGAAGAAGATGCTCGAGGTGGTGCTGTTCCCGGAACTGTGGACGGTCCGCACCCGGCTCTGACATCGTCGAAATGAAAACAGCGACGCGCGGCGGCGGAACACCCTTCGCGAACAACCGGGGACTGACTGACCATGAGTGGATTTCCTGATCTCGCCGCAGTCGAAGCGATGGATGCCACAGATCCGCTGCGGGCCATGCGCGACCGTTTCATTCTGCCGGAGGGGGTGATCTATCTCGACGGCAATTCACTGGGGGCAGCGTCTCATGCCGTTTTCGGCGAGCTGCAGCAGGCGGCAACCCAGGAATGGGCCCAGGACCTCATCCGAGCCTGGAATACGGCCGGATGGTTCGAGATGCCGATCGAACTCGGCGATCAACTCGGACGCCTGATTGGAGCCGCGGCCGGCCAGACCGTCGTCTGCGACACGACGTCGACCAACATCTACAAGGTGCTGCATGCGGCGCTGGAGATGCGGCCGGGCCGGTCGGTCATCGTCGCCGAGGGTGACAGTTTCCCCACCGACCTGTACATCGCCGAAGGGGTGGCCTCGACACGGGACGGCGTCCTGCTGCGCCTCGCGGGCGTCGACGCGCCCACCATCGAAGAGCTGATCGACGAAAACGTCGCGGTGGTGCTGGTCAACCACGTCAACTACAAATCGGGTGAACTGCGCGACATGGCGGCGCTGACGCGCAAGGCTCATGCGGCCGGAGCGCTGATCGTCTGGGATCTATGCCACACCGCCGGCGCCCTGCCCGTCGAGCTCGATCAGGCAAATGCCGATTTCGCCATCGGCTGCACTTACAAGTACCTCAACGGCGGTCCGGGCGCACCGGCCTTCATCTATGCCGCGCAGCGCCATCACGGCGATATCAGCCAGCCGCTCAGCGGCTGGTGGGGCCATGCGCGGCCCTTTGCCTTCGAACGGGGGTATGTTGCCGGCACCGGTATCCGCCGCTTTCTGTGCGGCACCCAGCCGGTCCTGTCGATGCGGGCGCTCAAAGGCGCGCTTGTCATCTGGAACGACGTCGACATGGCGGCATTGCGAAAAAAGAGCGTCGCGCTGACGGAACTGTTCATCCAGCTCGTCGAAGCAAAGTGCGGCGCCTATGGCCTCACGCTGGAGACCACCCGCGACGCGACCAGGCGCGGCAGCCAGGTGTCGTTCCTTCACGATCACGGCTATCAAATCATGCGGGCGCTGATCGAGCGCGGCGTCATCGGTGATTTTCGCGCGCCATCGACCATCCGTTTCGGCTTCACGCCGCTCTATGTCGGCTACAAGGATGTGTGGCTGGCGGTTGAGGTGCTGGAGGATATTCTGCGCACGGGCGCATGGAAGGACCAGCGTTTCGCCGTCAAGGAAGCCGTTACCTGACGCAACGATCTCCGCGATTTGCCGTCGCCGCCCTCACTGCCCGGCGGATGACGGAGGGCTGAATTCCAGCCACAAATGCCAACAGACGTTGGCGTTTTGGCTCCGTTTCGTTCACGGCAAACGAACGTCCGAAGATTGATAGCGTCCCTTGTGGAGGTCGATCGGCAGATGATGCCAAGCCTTGGGTCGAGGATGAGCCACAGGGTCATTAACCATAATGATTTCAATGTGAGCAGGCGCATTGCCGTGGTTGGCGCCTGTCGATCGCGACCCGCTGGCAAGCCCAAATAATTTCAGCAGCCTTAACAAATTCATTAAACTTTAAACGGTTGCAGAACACAACTGGAACAGATAGTGTTTGTTCTGGGTTTGTTTTTCGATTCTGGTTTCAGGTAATCTGGGGGCCGCCATGCTGACACGCAAGCAACATGAACTGCTGATGTTCATCCATGAACGCCTGAAGGAGAGCGGCATTCCGCCATCCTTCGACGAGATGAAGGAGGCGCTCGACCTTGCCTCCAAATCCGGGATTCATCGGCTGATCACCGCACTTGAGGAGCGCGGCTTTATTCGCCGGTTGCCCAACCGGGCACGCGCGCTGGAAGTGCTGCGATTGCCGGACTCGATCGCGCCCGGCCTCAACGCGGCAAAGAAGTTTTCGCCAAGCGTCATCCAGGGCAGTCTCGGTCAGGGTGGTGCCCTTGGCCGGCAGATCAAGCCGGCGCCTTCGCGGATGCCCTCGCCCGGCAATGATGACGATGCGGTCTCCGCCGTGTCGATCCCGGTCATGGGCCGTATCGCCGCCGGTGTGCCGATCGATGCCATCCAGCATCAGACGCATTCGATCTCGGTGCCGCCGGACATGATCATGGGCGGTGCCCACTATGCGCTGGAGGTCAAGGGCGACTCGATGATCGAGGCCGGTATCTTCGACGGCGACACCGTCATCATCCGCAATGCCGACACGGCGAACCCCGGCGAGATCATCGTGGCGCTGGTCGATGAAGAGGAAGCGACGCTGAAGCGGTTCCGCCGCAAGGGCGCTTCGATTGCTCTCGAAGCCGCCAATCCAGCCTATGAAACCCGTATTTTCGGGCCGGACAGGGTCAAGGTGCAAGGCAAGCTCGTTGGCCTGATCCGCCGCTACTGAGGCGGCTGCGTTTCAGCCACTGGCTTCTCGGGTCTCTTGAAGGGTGGCAGCCCCCTCGCCTCGCGCGAGAATTTGCGTTGCGCATGCCAGGGCCGGTATGGGCTGTCCACGGCGAAGCTGATCGTCGCCGGCGTGGTCGCCGATTGGCGATCGAAGAAGATCGCGGCACTGCCTTTGCGAGCCAGTTGCCGCTTGGTGATGACGAGAACCAGCGGGTTGTGACAGGCGTCATACGCGGTGGCGTCATTGATGACGATCAGCTCGGCGAAACCGCAGGCTTTCCAGGTGTCCTTGCGGTCCTCGACATAGGCAATGATCGCACCGGACGTGTGCCTGGCCACGCAGACGCCTGAGGTGCAATAGAACGGCGATCCCGGCGGTAGCTCAACGGCATCCGCGACGTCGAATTGCCCGTCGCCCTTGTCGAACACCTCCGGCACGACGATGGTTTCGGATATTAGTGCGCGTTTCCAGTTGTCGACGGTGAATTCGTTCGGCCGAGCGCGGCTGACGGCGAGTTCGCCACCGCCGATCGGCAAGGCAACCAGTCGGGCGTCCTCCGAGATCAGCACATCCGGCGTGCGCGTATCCGAGACGGTCAGCAAGCCTGCCAGCGCGAATGGCAGAGCAGCGAGCCGCAGCCAAGTTGTCGCCATTGTCGCGATGACTAGGGCAATTGTCACCAGCAGGACAGATTGCTGCGAAATCAGCCCAACCGCATCGACAGGCGAACGTTCGGAGATCCAACCCGATATGGCGATCATCACCGTCAGACCCTTGCCCATCAGGTAGAGGGCCGGCCAATCCAATCCGAAAGGCATCAGCAGCGCGCTTGCGACAGCCAGGAACATGACGACGGTGACGATCGGCATAACCGCCAGATTGGCGAACAGGCTGAGCGGCGACACACGCTGAAAATGCCAGATGGCAAACAGCGTCGTGGCGCTGCCGGCGATGATGGAGGTCATGGCAAGGCCGGTTGCCGCGAGCACGAACTTTCGCGTCAGGAAACCGGGCATGGATCGCTTTGGGGGCGGCGGTCTTGCTTTTCCCGCGCGGTGAACGGCCCAGCCGGCATAGGCGCCGACCAGAGCCGCGGTCGCGGCGAACGACATCTGAAAACTCGGGCCGACCACCTCATGCGGCGACACCACGATGACGGCGATCGCCGAGATCGCCAGATTGCGCATGGTGAGTGCTGCTCGATCGAACAGCACGGCAATCAGCATCACCGCCAGCATGATGAAGCTGCGCTCGGCGGCAACGACGACTCCAGAGATGATGAGATAGGCCGCGATCGAGAACAGTGCGGCGACGGCGGCATACTTCTTGACCGGGCGACGCGCGGAAAAGTCGGGAAACAACGCGAAGGCGCCGCGCAGCAAGCCCATGATGGTGCCTGCGACCAGCGCCATGTGCAGTCCCGAAATCGAGATGATGTGGTAGATGCCGGTACGTCGCATCGCCTCATTGATGTCATCGGGAATGCCGGCGCGCACGCCGACGATCAGCGCCGCGGCGATCTCGCCTTCGGCGCCGCCGACGCTCGCCCTGATATGGTCGGCGATGGCCTCGCGGGCATTTTCCACGCTAGAGGAAATTCGGGCCGGCAGCGACATGTCGCCACCATCGCTGACGACAAGCTTGGGGTTGCCGAGAAAGAACCCGCTGCCGCCGATGCCGGCAAAATAGCTGTCGAAGGAGAAATCATAGCTGTCCGGCCGCACCGGCCCGGTCGGCGGCAAAAGCTTGGCATATCCAGTGATGAGGGAGCCTGCGGTCACGTCAGCCGGGATCTTGCGTGCCGAAAGCCGCACCCGTTCCGGCGCATAGCGCAGTTTCGGTCTTGCGGTCGATGTCACGTCGATGGTCAGCCGGATACGGCCAGTTTCCATCCGGTCGAGCGAGACGACGCGGCCGGTTACCTGCGTCGAGATTTCCGAGCCCAACATTTGTGTGCCCGCACGCCACGTCTCGACCTTGGCAGCAAGCAGTCCTAGGGCGCACAAAAGCGCCGCCATGAAACACAGATGGGTCTTTGGCCATGAGCGCGAGACCAGCGCACAGATCCCCGTCAAGATGACAACCGCGACAGGTCTCGCAAAGTCGGGTTCAGCCGTCAGCGAAAAATAGCCGATCGCTCCGATCGCCAGGCAGACCGGCACCAGCAGGAAGGCCACGCCCCGGTCGAGTTCCAGGCTCGCCGCCGTGTTCACGCTGTGGCGCAGGCGAGGCAGTGATGTCAGGCTGATTTGCCGGCGCACGCGAACGATCCTGCCGGTTTCGGCAACAGGAACAGAGGCGGCGACATCCGCTTGCAAGGGCGCCTTGCCGGGATCCGGCACAAGGGGCGATGGCGGCGGTAATGGGGCTGGCCGAGGCGCAAACAGGGACCGTTCGCTGACGCCGATGGCAGCGTCCTCGCCCTGATCCGAGCCCCAGCCTCGTCCAGCCATCGGGTCTGCCCCTTGCGCCCTCGACACCCTATGCTACATGAACGCCGGGCGCGCGAAAGCCCGCGCAACCGCACCCCGCTTCAGATGGTTTCCGAGAGTTCCATGTCCGACAAGGTCGTCACCCGTTTTGCCCCTTCGCCCACCGGCTATCTGCACATAGGCGGCGCGCGCACGGCGCTGTTCAACTGGCTGTATGCGAAGCACACTGGCGGCACGATGCTGCTGCGCATCGAGGACACCGACCGCGAACGCTCCAATGAAGCCGCGACGGCTGCCATCCTCGACGGGCTTTCCTGGCTTGGCCTGAGCTGGGACGGCGAGCCGGTGTCGCAGTTCGAGCGTGCGCCGCGCCACCGCGAGGTGGCTGAGGAGCTCGTGCGCAAGGGCAAGGCGTATTATTGCTATGCCACGCCGGCCGAACTGGAGGCCATGCGCGAGGCTGCCAGAGCCAAGGGGCTGCCGCCCCGCTATGACGGCCGCTGGCGCGACCGCGACCCCTCTGAGGCGCCCGCAGGCGTCAAGGGCGCCATTCGTATCAAGGCGCCGACCGAAGGCGAGACCATCGTCCATGACCGTGTCCAGGGCGAGGTGCGCTTTCCCAACAAGGATCTCGATGACTTCATCATCCTGCGTTCTGACGGCAATCCCACTTACATGCATGCCGTCGTCGTCGATGATCATGATATGGGAGTCACCCATATCATTCGCGGCGACGATCATCTGACCAACGCCGCTCGCCAGACCGTGATCTACAACGCCATGGGCTGGAACGTGCCGTCCATGTCGCATATCCCGCTGATCCACGGCGCCGATGGCGCCAAGCTGTCGAAGCGGCACGGCGCGCTTGGCGTCGAGGCCTATCGCGCCATGGGCTACCTGCCGGAGGCGCTGCTCAACTACCTGGCGCGCCTCGGCTGGAGCCATGGCGACGACGAGATCATGTCGATCAAGGACATGATTTCCTGGTTCGATATCGGCGATGTCAACAAGGGTGCGGCGCGCTTCGACTTCGCCAAGCTGGAGGCGATCAACGGCGCGCATATGCGCCGCATGAGCGATGCCGAACTGTTCGACATCTTCATCGCTACCCTGCCCTATCTCGAAGGCGGCCCGGCGATCGCCGCGCGCCTGAACGACAGCACCAAGGCGCAGTTGCTGGCAGCGCTTCCGGGCCTGAAGGAGCGCGCCAAGACGCTGGTCGAGCTCGTCGATGGCGCGGCCTTCCTGTTCGCCACGCGCCCCCTGCCGATCGACGACAAGGCGGCCCTTCTGCTTACCGACGATGCCCGCAAGATCCTGCGCAGTGCTCACGAAGCTTTGAACGGGCTTGCGAGTGACTGGACAGCCGCCTCGGCGGAGGCGGCGATACGCGAGGTGGCAGCGGCCGGCAGTCACAAGCTCGGCGCGGTGGCCCAGCCTTTGCGCGCTGCGTTGACCGGCAAAAGCACCTCGCCGGGCGTGTTCGATGTGCTCGCCGTGCTCGGCCGCGAGGAAAGCCTGGCGCGCATCTCAGATCAAATCGATTAGGAGCAAACTGGCCCAAGAAGATTGGCATTGAAAGGCGGGTTTCGCAGTGCAACATTAGGCCTTGGCCCAATCTGGCACGCACCTCCTGAAATGCGGTGGCGAATACGCGCATTGCGGTGATTTTCGACGTGTCGCTCTGCAGAATTTTGCCTTTGCCGGCATGAGGAAACAAGAAGGAGTTTGCAATGACCGAAGCTGCGAAAAAAATGGATTTGGGCGGCAAGACCCAGGAGGCCACGGCAACGCTTGCATTCGCCGGCAAGACCCATGAATTCAAGGTGCGAAGTGGTTCGGTCGGGCCTGATGTCATCGACATCGCCTCGCTCTACTCAACCACCGGCGCCTTCACTTACGATCCCGGCTTCACCTCGACGGCAAGCTGCGAGTCCGAAATCACCTTCATCGACGGCGACGCCGGCATCCTGCTGCACCGCGGCTATCCGATCGACCAGTTGGCCGAACATGGCGACTTCCTCGAAGTCTGCTATCTCCTGCTTTACGGCGAACTGCCGACCAAGGCGCAGAAGGACGACTTCGACTATCGCGTGACGCGCCACACCATGGTGCATGAGCAGATGTCGCGCTTTTTCACCGGCTTCCGCCGCGACGCGCACCCGATGGCGGTGATGTGCGGCGTGGTCGGCGCGCTGTCGGCCTTCTACCACGACTCCACCGACATCTCCGACCCCTACCAGCGCATGGTTGCCTCCATGCGGCTGATCGCCAAGATGCCAACGATCGCGGCGATGGCCTACAAATACCACATCGGCCAGCCGTTCATTTACCCGAAGAACGAACTGAACTTCGCCGCCAACTTCCTGCACATGTGCTTTGCCGTGCCGTGCGAGGAATACAAGATCAACCCGGTGCTGGCGCGCGCCATGGAGCGCATCTTCATCCTGCACGCCGACCACGAGCAGAACGCCTCGACCTCGACCGTGCGTCTCGCCGGCTCGTCGGGCGCCAATCCGTTTGCGTGCATCGCCGCCGGCATCGCCTGCCTGTGGGGGCCTGCGCATGGCGGCGCCAATGAAGCGGCGCTCAACATGCTTGGTGAGATCGGCCATGTCGATCACATCCCCGAATTCATCGCCCGCGCCAAGGACAAGAACGATCCGTTCCGGCTGATGGGCTTCGGCCACCGCGTCTACAAGAACTACGATCCGCGCGCCAAGATCATGCAGAAGACGGCGCATGAGGTTCTGGGCGAGCTCGGCATCAAGGACGATCCGCTGCTCGACATCGCCATGGAACTGGAAAAGATCGCGCTGACCGATCCCTATTTCATCGAGAAGAAGCTCTACCCGAATGTCGACTTCTATTCCGGCATCACGCTGAAGGCGCTGGGCTTCCCCACCACCATGTTCACCGTGCTGTTCGCGGTCGCCCGCACCGTCGGCTGGATCGCGCAGTGGAAAGAGATGATCGAGGATCCGCGCCAGAAGATCGGCCGCCCTCGTCAGCTCTATACCGGCGCACCCGAGCGTGACTACGTGCCGATCGCCAAGCGGTGAATTGGGAGTAGGGATCGGGCAGTAGGCAGTAGGCAGTAGGCAGTAGGCACGGTCAACTTCCCTACTCCCTACTGACTATTCCCTCTCTTGACATACCGCATCACCACCTGCGCGGCGATCTCGCCGGACGGTCTATCCGTCGCCATGCGCCGCGTGATCTCTGCAAATCCATTCTTCTGCCAGGCGCGCATGCCGCTGTCGGCGAACAGGGCTTCCAATTGCCGGGCCAGATTGTTCGGCTTGATGTAGCCGTCGTAGAATTCCGGAATAAGCGCTCGATCCGATATCAGATTGGGCAGCAGCGCCGACCAGACGGAAACGAGGTACGGCGCCAAGACCCGCGCGACCGGGTCGAGCCTGTAGCAGGAAATCATCGGCACGCCGGCCAGCGCCAGTTCCAGCGATACCGTCCCGGACGCGATCAGCGCCGCATCGGCTTTGCCGAAAGCCTGCCATTTGCGCTGGGAATCGACGATGATCTCAGGCTTTTCATCCCAGCGGTTGACCGAGGATTTGACGAGCTCGGCGACATGCGGAACGGTCGGCAGCAGCAGCCGCAGGCGGTGGCCACGCGCACGCAGAATCGACACCGTCTCGCCGAACGGCTCGAGCAGCCGCCGTACCTCGCCACGCCGCGAACCGGGCAGGACGAGCAGGGTCTTGACGCGATCAGGAGAAAGGTCGCGCGGTAGTTCCTGCGCCTTGGCTGCGGCCAGCAAACCCGCATCGTGGGTCAGGCGATGCCCAACATAGGTGCCCGGTGGCCCGCCGAGCCGCTCGAGCTCCTTGACCTCGAAAGGCAGGATGCAGAGGATGTGGTCGACATAGGGCTTCATCGCCACCGCCCTGCCCGGCCGCCACGCCCACACGCTCGGGCAGACATAGTGGATGATCGGAATCGACGGGTTGGCCGCACGCACCTTTTTGGCGACGCGCAACGAAAAGTCCGGACTGTCGATGGTGACCATGCAGTCCGGCTTTTCGTCGGCAACGGTCTTGGCCAGTTGGCTGATCCGCCGCATCAGGCGCGGCAGGTCGCGCAGAACGGCGCTGAACCCCATGAGGGCGATCTCGCCGGCATCGAATGGCGAGACCAGTCCCAGCGCCTGCAAATGACGGCCGCCGAGGCCGACGAGTTGCACCTCGCGCCCCACAGCCTGGCTGAGCGAGCGCACTATGTCGGCACCGAGCAGGTCGCCGGACTCCTCTCCGGCAACGATTGCGATCTTCAATGCCCTGTCAGCCATTGCGCGGCTCCGTGGCGGCACGCAGGCCAAGGACGAACAGGCCGAGTGCATTGGCGCGCGCGATGGTTTCAGGACCTTCGAGGATCAGCGAGCGTCCCGCCTCGACGGCAATGCCGGCGAGTCCGGCCGCGTGCGCTGCCTCGATCGTCTGCGGACCGATGGATGGAAGATCGGCGCGCAGTTCCTGACCGGGCTTGGCGCACTTGACGAGGACGCCGCGGGTCTTGCCCGCAATACGGCCGTGGCCGCGCAGCAGCTTCGCACGATCAAGCAGGCCGGCTGTTCCTTCGATGCCTTCCAGCGCGATTGCCCGGCCGCCAACCGCGATCGCCGCCTGGCCGACATCCAGCGCCCCGATGGCCTTTGCTGCCGCAAGGCCTGCCTCAATATCGCGCCAGTCCAATTTTCGCGGTTCGGCCTTGGTCAGCACGCCTTCGGCGGCGACAAGATTCGGCACTACTTCGTGGGCGCCAACGACCTTTACTCCGCGCGCTTCGAGGCCTCGTGCCAAGACCTTCAGAAGACCATCGTCGCCACGCGCGAGCGCCATGACGACCAAAGGAATCACCGCGAGCAGGCTGAGACTGGGGCGCAGCGCAAGCAATCGCGGCCGGCGCTTGATCTCGCCTGCAAGCACCAGATGGGTGATCCGGTGCCGCCGCAGCAAAGGGACGAGCGAGCCTATACCTTCCAGAGCGAGGCTTTCGTGATCGTATCGGGAGAGTTCCGCGATGCGGTCCACCTCGCCTTCCATCAGGATGACGAAGGGCGGATAACCTTGTTCAGCCGAACCGGCCGCGACTTCGACCGGCAGACTGCCGCCGCCGGCAATGATGCCGACCCTGGAGCCCGGCGGAAGATCAAGACGCGCAGCCGCTGTCTCAGTCTTCGTCATCGACATCGTCGCCATCGCCGCCCTTGAGCGACGGCACAGCATAGTGCCGCTTGCCGCGACTGGTGATGAAATCGATGATCTTCATGGCGGTCGGCGACGACGCGAACTCCGCCTTGGCGAACTCGATGTTCTCGCCAACGGTGCGGGAACGATCGAAGATCATCCTGTAAGCCTTGCGCAGCACAAGGATTTCGGACCTTGGCAGGCCGGAGCGCTTGAGGCCGATGATGTTGAGGCCGCGTAGGCTGGCGCGGTTGCCGACCGCTATGGCAAAGGGGATGACATCGCCGACGATCGCGGAGCAGCCGCCGAGAAAGGCGTTGTCGCCGATGCGGACAAACTGATGCACTGCGGTCAGGCCGCCGATATAGACATTGTTGCCGACCTCGCAGTGGCCGCCCAGCGTTGCGCCATTGGCGAACGTCGCATTGTTGCCGACGACGCAATCATGGGCGATATGGGCGTAGGCAAGGAAATTGCCATTGTCGCCGACCGTCGTCTCGCCGCGGCTGGAATCGGTGCCGAGATGCATGGTCACGCCTTCGCGGATCGTGCAGTTCCTGCCGATGACCAAGGTGGTGCGACCGCCCTTGTGCTTGGTGTTCTGCGGCGGTGCGCCCAATGTCGCCATCGGATAGACCTTGGTCGAGGCGCCGATCGACGTCGCGCCCATCACCGAGACATGACTGACCAGTTCGACGTCGTCGCCGATCACCACATCGGCACCGACATGGCAGAACGGCCCGATGCGTGCACCTTGGCCGATTTGGGCGCCTTCCTCGACAATGGAGGAAGCATGAATGGATGTCTTGATTTTCATAAGCACTCGATCGTCAGTCGCTGGTGACCATCATGGCTGAAATCTCGGCCTCGGCCGCCTTGGCGCCGTCGACCATGGCTTCACAAGCGAATTTGAGCAGGTTGCCGCGTTTCTTGATTTTCTTGACATGGATCTTCAACTGGTCGCCGGGAACCACCGGTTTGCGGAATTTGGCGTTGTCGATGGTCAGGAAATAGACCAGCGACGGCTTTTCGGTACCCAGGCTGCGGATACAGATGGCGCCGGCCGTCTGCGCCATCGCCTCGACGATGAGCACACCCGGCATGACCGGCTGCTCAGGGAAATGGCCCTGAAAATGCGGCTCGTTTATGGTCACGTTCTTGATGCCGATGGCGGATTCGTCGCCATCGATGTCGACGATACGATCGATCATCAGGAACGGATAGCGGTGCGGCAGGAGCTTCATCAGCCCCATAATGTCGACCGCCTCCAGCGTCGTCGACGCGATCATGTCAGCCATTGCCTCCCTCGCCCTGTTTGCGGGTCCTGGCGAGCTTGCGCAGCATGGCTATCTCCCGCATGGCTTCCGCCATCGGCTGTGCCGGATAGCCGCCCCAGATCTCGCCTGCAGGGACATTGCTCATAAATCCACTTCTGGCGGCAAGCTTGGCCCCTGTCCCAATGGTCAGGTGATCCGCAAGCCCGACGCCGCCGCCCATGGTGACATTGTCACCCACCACCACGGATCCCGAAATACCCGAAAGCCCCGCTATTATGCAATTGCGGCCGATGCGGACGTTATGGGCGATCTGCACGAGATTGTCGATCTTGGTGCCCTGGCCGATGATCGTATCGGACATGGCGCCGCGATCGACGGTGGTGTTGGAGCCGATCTCGACGTCGTCCTGGATAACGACACGGCCGATCTGCGGCACGCGCTCAGGCCCCTTGGCCCCGCCGACGAACCCAAAACCATCCTGGCCTATCCTCGCGCCGCCATGAATGATGACGCGATTGCCGATCAAGGCATACTGGATGCTGGCTCCTGGACCGACATAGCCGTCGCGGCCGATCTGGCAGGATTGTCCAATAACCGCATTTGGGGCGATGACGGTGCCGCTGCCGATCGAAGCACCTGGCCCGATCACCGCGCCGGCCTCGATGACGGCACCGGCTTCGACATGCGCGGTCGCATCGACGTGAGCGTGCGGCGAGACGCCGGTTTCGCTGGTCATTGGCCCTGGTGTCGCCGCCCTCGGAAACAGCAGACGCCCGATCAGCGCGAAGGCCTGTTGCGGACGCGGATGAATGAGAACGGCAACGCTTGCCGGCGCCTTGCCGGCAAATTCCGCCGGGCACAGGACCGCGGCTGCCCGCAACGACGGCATCAGCGCGGAATTACGCTTGCCATCGACAAAGACGAGCGCATTCTCGCCGCCCTCGCTGGCAGGCGCGAGTGCTTCGATCGAAATATCGGAGTGGCCGGAATCGACGAGCACCGAGCCGGTCAGATTCGCGACTTCGCCCGCCGTATACCGGCGTGATGGCGCGAAGAACACCGGATCGGTCATTCCAGAAGCTATATCCAGCTAGGTCGGAACATTTCTCCCGGACCCTGAGGACCCGGGAGCATCGTTGGCCGCCGATCAGAAGCGGGTCGATATGCCGAAGTTGAATTCCTGCACGTCGTCGCGCGCTTCCTTCTTGACCGGGATCGCATAGTCGATACGGATCGGACCGAATGGCGATGCCCACATCAGGCCGAGGCCGACCGAGGCACGCAACTTCATGCCGACCGAGTCCTGAGTGACGCCAGCGGTGTCGACCTTGCTTCCATAGAGCGTTGCCGCGTCCGCGAAGACCGCGCCACGCAAGCCAAAGCTCTCCGGAATGACCGGGAGCGGGAACTGGGCCTCTGCCGACGCATTGAAATAGGTCGTGCCGCCGAGATGGTCGCCCGTAGCAGTATCGACAGGACCGATGCCGCCATAGGCGAAGCCACGGATCATGCGATCGGTGCTCTGGAACTGATCGAAAATCCGCAGACCATCGCTGCCGTATCCTTCAACATGGCCAGCGCCACCTGAAATGAGCCCGACCAGGTCGTACTGCTCCGACAGCGTCTGGTAGATGCTGCCGCGGCCCGTGACTTTCACGAACTTGGCATCACCACCGAGGCCTGCGACTTCCACGGTCGTGGTGGCATAGATACCCTCGTGCGGGCTCTTCATATCGTCGATGGTGTTGTAGACCAGCCCGAGGCTGACCGACGACTTGATCCAAGGGCTTTGTTCGATGCCGTCCAGGATAGCCGTGGAAACACTGCAACCGGGATCAGGAACCCCGTCGCCATTTGCATCGCAGCTGTCATCCAGCTCATATTTCTCTTGCGAGATGTTGTACGCCAACTGGGTCGAGATGCTGTCGGTGATCGGCAGACCGAAGCGCACCGTCGCACCCGTGGTATCGCTGTCGTAGTTGTCGTATTCCCTGGTCGACTTGAAGATGTCGAAGCCGGCGGCGATGCGCCGTCCGAGGAAATAAGGCTCGGTGAAGGACAGGCTGTAGTCGCGTGAATTCTTGCCGCCGCCCGCCGACAGCTTGATGAACTGGCCACGACCGAGGAAGTTGCGCTCGGTCACCGATCCTTCGACCGACGGACCGGCCGTGTCGCCACCGGTCGAATAACCAGCGCCCACCGAGAACTCGCCGGTCGATTTCTCGACCACATCGACCACCAGAACGACCTGGTCAGGCTGCGAGCCCGGCACGGTCGAGATGTCGACTTTCTCAAAATAATTCAAGTTTTCCAGGCGCTTTTTCGCGCGCTGGATGAGCACCTGGTTGAAGGCGTCGCCTTCGCTGACGTCGAACTCGCGGCGAATGACATAGTCACGCGTGCGATCATTGCCGCGGATCTCGATGCGCTCGATATAGGCCTTGGTGCCCTGGTCGATCGTGTAGACGACCGAAATGGTGTGGTTCTCGAAATTCCGGTCGCCGCGCGGCGTTACCTGCGCGAAGGCATAGCCGGAACCGGCCACCTTCTCGGTCAGCGCGATGATGGAATCCTCGACGTTCTTGGCGTTGTAGACGTCACCCTTATGGGTCTCGATCACCGATTCCAGCGACTTGCCGTCGACTTCAGGGATTGAGCTCTCGACGCTGACGTCACCGAACGTGTAGCGGTCGCCTTCCTGGACGGTGATGGTGACCGTGTACTTGTTCGTCGCGCTGTCGAGCTCGCCGACAGCAGACACGACCTGGAAGTCGGCATAGCCGTGATTGTAGTAGAAGCGGCGCAGCAGCTCCTCGTCCGCGCGCAGCTTGTCATCGTCATAGACGTCGTCGCGCAGGACGAAGGAAAGCCAGGACGAGCGCTTGGTATTGATGATATCCGCCAGGCGGCGGCTGGAATAGGCACTGTTGCCGACGAAATTGACCGCCGCGATCTGCGTGCGATCGCCTTCAACGATGTTGAAGACAACGTTTACGCGATTGTCGCCAAGCTGCATGACCTGCGTGGTCACGGTCACATCGTCACGACCAATGCGCCTGTATGCAGCCTTGACCGATTCCACGTCGGCATCGAGCGTCGCCTGTGAGAACGTTCCGCGCGGCTTCAGCTGCACCGCCGCCGCAAGCGCATTGTCCTTGAGCTTCTTGTTGTTCTGGAACAGCACCTGGTTGACCACCTGGTACTCGGCGACCTTGACCACCAGCGTCGAGCCGACCTGGTTGATCTGCACGTCCGAAAACAGGCCAGTGCCGAACAGTGCCTTGACCGCACCGTCGATATCGGAACTGGAGAAAGCCTTGCCCGGCTTGATGGTGATGTAATTGCGGATGGTCTCAGCGTCGATACGCTGGTTGCCGCTCACTTCCACTCTGCTGACGACAGCGGCTTCAGCCGCCGATGTGGCAACGAACTGCACTGCGAGCGCGCCTGGCACGACCATGGCCGCGGACAGGGTCACCGCGGACGCGGCGCTTAGAAACTTGGATGCTGCCTTCATCGGGCTTAATAACCTTTTCTCGTAGTCCCCACGGCGAGAAAACCGGACGTGCGGTAATTTCCCCTACCGTATTAACCGGATTTTCCCTACACGCAAGGCTTCTGGTTAATTTGTATTTACTTAACCCTGCGGCGTGGCTTTCGCGTCACTCATATCCCCTTGCATGGTAAACGGCGTCTCAACATCGTCCATGCAGAAGCCAAATTTCTTCATGATTTCAGCACCCAAACAGATCGTTCCAAAAAACGAACCCCATGAAGCACAGCACAAGAAGCAACCCGGCCCGATAGGCCATTTCCATCATCCGTTCCGACACCGGACGGCGAATGACAGCCTCCACCCCGTAGAACAAGAGGTGACCGCCGTCGAGGGGGGGAATCGGCAAAAGGTTCAGAATTCCGATGCCAACGGATAGCAGTGCAACCAGCTGCACGAGCCATTCGAATCCCAGTTTCGCAGCCCTGCCCGCCATGTCGGCGATCTTCACCGGACCGCCCAGCTGACATTTGTCTTCGCGTCCGACAACAAAGCGCTGCAGGAATTGGCCGGTGCGCTGGATGACGTGACCGGTTTCCTCAACCGCCGCCGCGACCGCTCCGACCGGCGTGTAGGTGATGAGCCTCGGCTGGCCGAGTTCCTTGTTGTTGACGACACCGATCACGGCGACCTTGACCTTGTTGCCGAGCGCGTCTTCCTGTTCCATCAGCCGCGGCGCCGCGGTCACAGTGACCTCCTGGCCGTCGCGCAACATGACGAAGGTGATTGCGTCGTCGGCACGGCCCGAGACCAGGCGCTGGACGTCGCCAAAGGTTTCGACCTTGTTGCCGTCGACACTGACGAATCGGTCGCCGGGAAGGATGCCGGCCTTCGCCGCCGGGCTGTCGGCGGTCACCTCGGCCACCATGGGCTCGGCGACATAGCGGCCATAGGCGGTGAACAGCACGGAAAAGACGACGATCGTCAGCAGGAAATTGAACAATGGTCCGGCCACCACCGTTGCCGCGCGCTTCCAGATCGGCTGAGTGTGAAAGGCGACCTTGCGCTCGTCCTCGGTCAGCGTTTCAATTTCTTCCGACGTGGGCTGGCTCGATGTGGCGTTCATGTCGCCGACGAATTTTACATAGCCGCCAAGCGGTATCGCACACAGTTTCCAGCGCGTGCCGTGGCTGTCGTTGAAGCCGAAGAGTTCCGGGCCGAAGCCGATCGAGAAGGCCCTGACGCCGATGCCGCACCAGCGCCCGACAAGGTAATGGCCCATTTCGTGGACGAACACGACCACTGTCAGCACGAAGAGGAATGGCACCAGCGTGCCGAGGACAAAGCCTTCTGTGCTGAAAAGCGCGTGAAGAATCTCGTTCAAGACAAACCCTCAAATTCTTCCACGGCGCAGACTGCGCCGTGACTGTGACACCAATCCGGGCGAATCCAAGGCGCACCGCGCAAAGGACCCTGAAATGACATCGCTCAAACGGGAAACAGACCCTGTGCCGGATGATCGGCGTTCGCCGAAATCCAGCCGATGACGTATAGGGCGAATGCCGCTGCGACAAGCCCGTCGACACGATCCATGACGCCGCCATGGCCCGGGATGAGCGCCCCCGAATCCTTGCGGCCATGGCGGCGCTTGATCCAGGATTCAAACAGGTCGCCTGCCTGCGAGACAATCGACAGCACGAGCGCGATCAGGCCGAGCAATACCAGATTGCCGACACCGGCAGCTGCGGCGAGGACCAGCCCGGCGACGACGCCGCCGACAGCGCCGCCGAGTGCGCCGCTGCGCGTCTTGCCGGGCGAGATAGAGGGCGCCAGTTTCGGCCCCCCAACGGCTCGGCCAACGAAATAGGCAAGGATATCGGTGGCCCAGACGACAGCGAACAGGAACAGGATGGCAATGAGGCCTGAACGATCGCCATCGCGCAGCAAGGCGAGCGACAGGCCTGAAACCGCGGCATAGGCAAGGCCGCTCGCATCCCATTGTCCGGTCTTGCGAACCGAGGCGGCTATCGCCGTTGCGGCAACGATGGCCGCCACAAGCGGCAGCAGCCAGGAGGCGGCCAGACCGCCAATCAAGGCGCCAATGAAGACAACCAGCAGTGCTTCCGGCAGGAAACCAAGGCCCGTTGCCCCGGTTGGCCGCGACATGCGGGTCCATTCATAGAAGATCGCCGCTACGATCACGGCACACAGCAGCCGGAACGGCAAACCGCCGATCCAGGTCAAGCCGAGAGTGATGATGGCGAGCACGATCGCCGAAACGATACGCAGTTGAAGATTGCTCATCCCGCGGCCGGTCGCGAAGCGACGTCATGGCCCCCAAGTCCGCCGAAACGGCGTTCGCGGCCAGCAAACTCACGCAAAGCTTCCGCAAGGTGCTCGCGGCTGAAGTCGGGCCAGTAGCAAGGCAGGAAGACGAGTTCGCTATAGGCGGCTTGCCACAGAAGGAAGTTCGACAGCCGGAGCTCGCCGCTGGTGCGGATGACCAGTTCCGGGTCGGGAATGCCGTGCGTATCGAGCGCGCCGGCAAAGCTTTCGGCTGATATCGCCTCGGCGTCGAGTTCGCCACGCGCCACGGCCGCCGCAAGCTTTTGTGCCGTACGAACGATTTCGTCTCGTCCGCCATAGTTGAAGGCGATCACCAGCGTCAGCGATTCGTTTGCGGCCGTCAGCGTTTCGGCCTCGTCGAGCAGTCCCCTGATATCAGACTGCAACCCTGCCCGGTCACCGATGATTCTAACCCGCACACCGCTCTGGTGCAGTTCAGCAAGGTCACGGCGAATGAACATTTTCAAGAGGCCCATCAGGTCGCTGACCTCGGACTTCGGCCGCGACCAGTTCTCCGACGAGAAAGCATAGACGGTCAGGTAGGAAATGCCGAGCCCAGGTGCCGCGCGCACCGTCTTGCGCAGCGCCTCGACACCGGCACGGTGGCCCGCAAGACGGGGCATGCCGCGCGCCTTGGCCCAGCGTCCGTTTCCGTCCATGATGATCGCGACATGCGCGGGCGTTGCCATGTTCTCGCTTTCGGGTCAGCCGGCGGCCATGACCCTAAACCTGCATGATTTCAGCTTCCTTATCGGAAAGCAGGTGGTCGATGGTGCTGATCGTCTCGTCGGTAAGTTTCTGGACCTGGTCCGAGCGCTTGCGCTGATCGTCTTCGCTGATGTCGCCGTCTTTCTCCGCCTTCTTCAGGAAGTCCATGCCGTCGCGGCGCACATGGCGCGCGGCGACACGGGCGTTCTCGGCGTAGGTGTGCGAGATCTTGACCAGTTCCTTGCGGCGCTGTTCGTTAAGTTCGGGAAGTGGAATCCTGAGGTTGGTGCCGTCTACGATCGGGTTGAACCCCAAATTGGATTCGCGGATCGCGCGGTCGACCGCGCCAACCATCGACTTGTCCCATACCGATACCGAGATCATGCGCGGCTCCGGCACCGAGACGTTGGCGACCTGATTGATCGGCATGGTGGTGCCGTAGGCCTGCACCTGGATCGCATCGAGCAGATTGCTGGAGGCGCGACCGGTCCGCAGCGAGGCCAGATCATGCTTGAACGCGGCAATAGCCCCATCCATGCGCCGCTTGAGATCGTCGTACTCACCACTCATCTTTATCTCCTCGACCCGTCTAATGCGGGCTCACTGCTTCGGGCCGTCTTCGAATCGGACTTTCGAAAACCGGCTTCCCTTTTCGGGTCAGGCCGCCGATCAATCGTCCGCGACGACGGTGCAGCGGCCGCCGCCCCTCAGAATATCGCCGAAACCACCTTTTTCGTGGATCGAATAGACGATTATCGGAATGTTGTTTTCGCGCGCAAGTGCAATCGCAGCAGTATCCATGATGGAAAGGCCGCGATTTATGACTTCGCCATGGCTGATGCGCTCGAAACGCGTCGCATTCGGATCCTTCTTCGGGTCCGCCGAGTAGACGCCGTCGACCTGAGTGCCCTTGAACAGCGCGTCGGCGCCGATTTCAGCGGCGCGAAGGGCCGCGGCCGAATCAGTGGTGAAGAATGGATTGCCGGTGCCGCCGGCAAAGATCACCACCTTGCCCTGGTTCATGTAGGCGGTCGCCTGGCGCTGCGAAAAGCTCTCGCAAAGTTCGGGCATGGCGATCGCCGAAAGCACCACGGCGTCGACGCCGATCTTGTTCAACGACGTGCGCAGCGCCAGCGAGTTGATCACCGTGGCAAGCATGCCCATGTGGTCGCCGGTGACACGGTCGCCGCCCTTGGAGGCAACGGCCACGCCGCGAAAGATGTTGCCGCCGCCGATGACGACGCCGACCTCGATGCCCAATGCACGCGCCTCGGCGATGTCGCCGGCGATGCGATCCACCACTGACACGTCTATGCCGAAATGCTGCTCGCCCATCAACGCTTCGCCCGACGCTTTCAGCAAGACACGTCGGTAGAGGGGCTTCACCGTCATCTGGGCCTCTTCATTTGCATGTGGCGCGTTCCGGGTGGCTGCTCTCGCGCAGGCGCGCCATCCGAAACAATGGCGTTCCGATACACGAAGGGGGGGGCCCGGGGAACCCGCGCCCCCCACCCCAAAAAAGCCGGGTGGGAGTGGATAAAAAAAAAATTTGTGACCCCGGGCCCCCCCACCAGCAAAAGAACCCCGGACGCCGAGGTTGTT
>NZ_JBVVQX010000009.1:0-78045 GCF_055811675.1 Mesorhizobium sp. WSM4808 | reverse complement strand
TCTGGCCCTATTAATTTGCTTGGGGCGCGTCCGGGGGGGCTGCTCCCGCGCTGGCGCGCCACCCCAAAAATTGGCGTCCCTAAACCCCAGGGGCGCCGCTTTGCCCCGGGGCCCCCAAACGGCAAATTCGCCGGTTTCCTGTCCTATCAATCAATTGGTGGACACGCTGGCCGACTCTCCTTCGATGAGCACCGGTGACGCGTAGTTGGAGGGCTTGTCGCCGGTTGTCGCGCCGCCGGTAACGCGCGCCTGTATCTGCGAACCGAAATAGGAATAGGGAAACGGCGCTGTAGTTCTGCTGGCTCTCTCCAGCCGGTCGCGATGCGCTTTCGGAATCTCGAAATCCAGCGCGCCAAGATTGTCATGCATTTGGCTGAGCGTCGTCGCACCGAGGATGACGGTTGCGATCCCCGGCTGCGTCGCCACCCAGTTGAGCGCGACCTGAGGCATGCTGCGGCCGATCTCGGATGCGACCTTCTCGAGTTCGGCCACGATAGCCCAGTTGCGTTGCGTGAACTTTTGGAACCCCGGATGCGTCGAGTTGCGAAATCCGTCGAGGCGGCCCGCGGTTCCGGCCTGAGCCGGCCGATACTTGCCGCTCAGCAGTCCGCTAGCCAGCGGGCTCCACACCATGATGCCGGCGCCATGGCGCGTGCCGAATGGCACGAACTCATTCTCGATCGCGCGTTCGGCCAATGAATATTCGAGCTGCAACGCCGAAACCGGCTCATATCCGCGCAATTCGGCGATCGCCTGTGCGCGGCCCGCATACCAGGCGGGCACGTCGGAAAGGCCGACATGGCGCACCTTGCCCATCCGAACCAGGTCGTCCAGCGTGCGCATGACCTCCTCGGCCGGGGTGAGCCTGTCCCAGACATGCATGAGATAGAGATCGATATAGTCGGTCCCCAACCGTTTCAGCGAAGCATCGACGGCCCGCATGATGTTCTTGCGGCCATTGCCGCCGGCATTCGGATTGCCGGGCTGCATGTTCATGGTGAACTTGCTGGCGATCACCGCCATGTCGCGCAAGCCGCGCTCGGCGATGAATTCGCCAAGCCAGGCTTCGGCCGTGCCGTCTGTGTAGAGATCCGCCGTGTCGAAGAAATTGCCGCCCGCCTCGACATAGGCGTCGAACATCGCCCGCGCCGTATCCCTGTCGGCTCCCCAGCCCCATTCCTTGCCGAAAGTCATCGTGCCCAGCGCCAGCCGGCCGACCCTGAGGCCACTGTTGCCAAGGGTGTAGTAGGTCATGGTCATAATCGTCTTCCAATGCTTGGTGACAGATACCCCGCGCGTCACTGGCCCGGAGTGGTCTTGACCCAGGGATTGCCGCGCTCGTGTGTCATGCGGAACGCAAAGCCATCGACCTTCCAGCCATCTGCGAAACGCGTCAGGTGATGCTCATAGGTGCCCCAGACCTCCCAAAGCGGGTCGCCATTGCCTTCCATCCGGTTCCAGGCATAGCCGTTCGACAGGACAGTCGCCGTGTCCGCCTTGAGAACGACCTGGTGATTGGTGCGCAGATGCAGGCTTGTCTTGCTGCCCTTGAGGTTGGCCGCCCAAGCGCCAATCAGGTCGTCGGAAGCGATGTTAGCCGCTGGCTGTCCGGAGAGACTGCTGAAATCGGCGGTGACCCGATCCGCAAAATAGCCGCGTGCAAGCTTCCAGTCCTGGGCGTCGACGGCCCGGTCGATGGTATCGGCAATGCGAATGACCGCGCGTTCGTCTGCGAGGGCCCGCCAGTCTGATGGCTCCGCCCCGCCGGCGTCCATCGGCGCCAACGCCATGCCTGCCGCGAAAGTTACCTGTCTTAACGCATTCATGTCTCGTCTCCTCGATGCCATCGGCCGATCGCCGATGTGTTGACGACAATGTGGACCGCGACCTTGGCATCGATAAGATTGCATTGTTCGCAAAGACCATGCGATATCATTCATGAATGGATCGCGATCTGCTCAGCCATCTCCCTGTTGTGGTCGCCGTTGCCCGGCGCGGCGGCTTCGCGCTTGCCGCCGCCGAACTCGGCATGAGCCCTTCGGCAGTCAGCCATGCGGTGCGCATTGTCGAAGAGCGGATTGGCCAGCCTTTGTTCGCACGGACGACGCGCAGCGTTTCGCTCACCGAGGCCGGCAAGGCGCTGGTAGAAACGGCGGCTCCGGCCCTCCAGGATATTGCCGAGCGGATGGACCGCATCCGCAGCGTCAAAGGCAGGCCGTCTGGCCTGCTCAGGATCAACGCCTCCAACATCGCGATGCCATTGGCGGTGACGCCGGTGGTCGCCGCGATGGCCGAGCGCTATCCGGAGGTTACGGTCGAGGTCTTCGCTGACCAAGGCCTGGTCGATATCGTCGGCGAAGGCTTCGATGCCGGCATCCGGCTTGGCGAGATGATCGCCCAGGACATGGTCGCGGTCCGGCTGACGCCGCCATTCTCCGTCGTCGTCGTCGCCTCGCCCGCTTACATCGGAAGGCACGGCCGTCCCGGCAGCGTTGCCGATTTGGCGAACCACAATTGTATTGGCTACCGGCTCGTCCGCTCCGGTGCGCTCTATCGCTGGGATCTGATCGAGGATGGCAAGGACATCGCCATGGAGACGCGGGGCAGCGTTGTCGTGACGGATTCGCTCGCGGCAATCGATCTTGCGCTTGCAGGCGTCGGGCTCGCCTATATGTTCGAGCCGCTGGCGCGCGCCGATCTTGCCGCGGGCCGCCTCGTCCAGGTGCTGCCGCAGACGTCGATCGAGGAACCGGGGCTATTCCTCTATTTCCCGCGCCGGGCGTCGATGGCGCCGAAGCTCAGGGCCTTTATCGACACCGCACAAGAAATCGGCCGGGCATCCTTGCGGACACCCGGCCGAGTTGCCTGAGCTGAGAAGCCCCTTCAGGGGCTATTTGTAAGGATTATTTCTTCACAGCTGCAGCGACTTCCGCGGCGAAATCGGTCTCTTCCTTCTCGATGCCCTCGCCCAGCGCAAAGCGCAGGTAGGCGGTGATCTTGGCCGGGGCGCCGATGTCCTTCTCGGCATCCTTCAGCGCCTTCTCGACAGTGATGTCGGGATTGAGCACGAAGGCCTGCTTCAGGAGCACGACTTCCTCGTAGAACTTGCGCAGACGGCCCTCGACCATCTTCTCGATGATCGCTTCCGGCTTGCCGGACTGGCGCGCCTGGTCGGAGAAGATCGCCTTCTCGCGTTCGACCGCGGCCGGATCGATCTGCTCTGCGGTCAGCGCCAGAGGGTTGGTGGCGGCAACATGCATGGCCACCTGGCGGCCAAAGGCGTTGGCTGCATGCTCATTGCCCGTGGTCTCGATCGCGACCAGCACGCCGAGCTTGCCAAGGCCGTCGGCAACCGCGTTGTGGACGTAGGTAGCGACAGCGCCGTGGGGGACGGTGAGCTTGGCCGAGCGGCGGAAGCCCATGTTTTCGCCGATGGTGCCGACAGCGTCCTTGATGGTGTCGGCAACCGACTTGTCGGAACCTGGATACTTTGCGGCGGCCACAGCCTCCGTCGTGCCATAGGCCAGCGCAACCTTGGCAACGTTGCCGACGATTTCCTGAAACGCGGCGTTGCGGGCCACGAAGTCGGTCTCGGAATTGACTTCCACGACGGCGGCTTCGCGCACGCCATTGTCGACGCCGATCAGACCTTCAGCCGCGGTGCGGCCAGCCTTCTTGTCGGCCTTGGAGATACCCTTCTTGCGCAGCCAGTCGACGGCCTCTTCCATGTTGCCGTTGGTCTCGGTCAACGCGGCCTTGCAATCCATCATGCCCGCGCCGGTCAAGTCGCGGAGTTCTTTGACCTGTGCAGCCGAAATGCTCATTGTCGCCTCTTTGTTTTAAATGCACCGACGCACCATCGGTATTCGATGGTGCGTCTGTTTAGCGTGCCAGAATATGAGAAAGATGAAGGCCGCAACCGGCCTTCGATTATCAAGCTTCGGGAGCTTCCGACGCCGGAGCCGGAGCCGGGTCGAGCGCGGGTTCGACCGGAGCTTCGACCGAAGCGCCGATGTCGACGCCGAGCGCACCCTGCTGGCGGGCGATGCCGTCGATCGCAGCCTTGGCGATCAGATCGCAATAGAGCTGGATGGCGCGGGCCGCGTCGTCATTGCCGGGGATCGGGAAGTCGATCTTGTCCGGATCGCAGTTCGAATCGATGATGGCGACGACCGGGATGCCGAGGCGCTTGGCCTCGAGGATCGCGATCGCTTCCTTGTTGGTGTCGATCACGAACATCAGGTCGGGCGTCGAGCCCATGTCCTTGATGCCGCCCAGCGCCTTGTCGAGCTTCTCGCGCTCGCGGTCGAGGTTCAGGCGTTCCTTCTTGGTCAACCCTTGCGCCTCGCCGGCCAGCATCTCGTCGAGCTTGCGCAGGCGCTGGATCGAATTCGAGATCGTCTTCCAGTTGGTCAGCATGCCACCGAGCCAACGCGAGTTGACATAATACTGAGCCGAACGCTGTGCAGCATCGGCGACAATGTCGGACGCCTGGCGCTTGGTGCCGACGAACAGCACGCGGCCACCCTTGGCGACGGTGTCGGAAACCTGCTTAAGCGCCTGGTGCAGCAAAGGCACCGTCTGCGACAGGTCGATGATATGGATATTGTTGCGGGCGCCATAGATGTAGGGCGCCATCTTCGGGTTCCAGCGGTGGGTCTGGTGGCCGAAGTGAATGCCAGCTTCCAAAAGCTGGCGCATGCTGAAATCAGGCAGTGCCATTCAAAGTTCCTTTCCGGTTAGCCTCCACGGACACAGGCATTTTTGGACTTTGTCCTCGAACGCCACCGGAGGTTTCAGCCGGATTTCTCCCGGGCAGACACCAAAGTCCGTGTGTGGAATGAGCGCGCATATAGAGGGGATGCGCGATAAACGCAAGCGCCGCGGGATCTGTGATGCGGCGTGCGACGATCCGCGCCCTGCCGTCAGCGCTTTATCTTCCCGTTCGGCACTCGCACTCGCCGGAAGACCGCGACGATCTCCTCGCGGCTGCATTCGATGGCGCCGAGCCGCACCGCACGGTCGCGCTCGAAGCCGGTTATGTCATAATGCGGCGCCGATGTCTTGGGCGGCCCCTGGTAGGATGAGCGCTTGACGCCGAGCCGGGCGGCAAAGCGATGCAACTCGTCGGTGTCGTCGGCCAACAGATGGCACCAGCGATGGCCGGCCCAGTTCCAGATCGCTGCGTCGACATAGACCGCCATGAAGCTTGCTGTTTGCCTTCCATCCTCCACCACAGCGGGCCACGTGGCCCGTCAGGATGTCAGGGACGATAGAATGGATTCGGATAGAAAATGAAGCCGCCCTTGGCTGCAAGCTCGGCCACAATGTTGGTGACTGTATCCTGCATGCGACGGTGCAGCTCGGCAACCGCATCGTCGATAGAGTCCGTATGCTCATGCAAGCCCAGTGCCTCCGGCACCCGGATGTGGGCGCAACGCGGCCCGGCCGGCTGCGGAACGAACCGGTTTATCGTGTCGCGCAGCCCGCCCCGGCAATAGTCGTTGCGGATCCTCTTCAGATGTTCGGCGATATCCTCCTGCGTGATGCGCGGATTGGCGCAGGCCCAGGGTCCGACGCGTTGCAGCCTCTGAACCCTATCGGCGAGCGCGCGGACCTGCCTTTGCCGTTCCGCATCGTCGGTGTTTTCGCGCAGCCAGCGACGCGCACGCCGCAGAAGCTCTGCGGTGTCGGTTATGGCAGCGTCGCATGAGATGCTTTCGCCGAGTCGGCGGCCGAGTTCAGCAACCAACGCCTGCTGGCGCTCGGCATAGGTTGCGCCTTCGCCGGATGGCATGCCCGATGCTGCTTCATCGCGGGCCAGCAGCGCCGAATAGACATGGTGGATGCGCTGCGGGAGCGTGTCGGTCGCAAGGCGTTCTATTTTCAGGCTTTTCTCGACATAAGCGCATTCCTTCGCCAGCGCCGCTTCGACATTCCCGGTGAAGGCGAGCTTCCAGACGACTGGCGCGATCCAGACCTTGAAATCGGGATCCGTGGCCCGGCCGCGCTTGAGGGCCTCGAGCCCCATCTCGACGGCACCCGGCAGCAAAGGCGCAACGACATTGGCATGCCAGCCGACGCCGCCTTCGGGATGCAGCAGCACGCCATGGCCTTTCAAGGCCCAGGCGATCGAGTGTTCCTTGGCTGCCCCGCTATTGCCGGGAATCTGAGCGATCAAATTGTTGGCCAGCCAGAACTTCTGCATCAGCCGGCCAAGGCCGTTGACGACACCATTGGTTGCCCATGAGGCCGTGAGCGGGCTGACCTGCGAAACGACTTCCTTGTCGATCATCCAGTCGGTGAAGAACTCGGGATGATTGGGCGTGATGAAGGTCGCCTTCCCTGCCCCGCAACTGGCCTTCAGCCGCTCAAGGTCGGCGTGGGGAAAGTCGATATGGCGGACATTTGAGACGCCGCGCAGACCGGCCAGGCGATTGAACGGCAAGATATCCCGAAATCCGGGAATGCCGCGGAGCATGACGATCCGGTTGACGGATGTCATGGCCCTGATCAGTGCCGGGTTGGGCCGCGGCGCCACGAATGTATCGATCCTGCTCAAGCTGATCCCCCTCGCGCCTGGACGCCGGGGAGAGGTTGAGAGACGATTGCGGCACGTTCAAGTCGATCGTTACGACCACGCCGTGTCGTGGTAAATCAACTGCCTAGAGCGGCACTATTTGGCGGGACAGGGTTTCGTCTGGTCGAACAGCGACAGGTTGACCAGCTTGCCGGTCATCGAGAAGTCGCCATAGTCCATGACGAGATCGCGGGTGATGCCGTTCTCATGCAGCTTGAAGCTGATACGGTATTCCGGCACCTCTTCGCCCGTCTTGTTGGTGTCGTCGAAATAGGCGATATCGACCGGCCAGTATTTGTCGGTGGCGAGCTTTGCCAGTGCCGAAGCTTCCGGGTCGGCCTTGTCGGCATCGGTTTTCTTGCCGACCACGACGGTGGTGGTCATCACCTTGTTGGCGTCTTCGGAACCGTCGAACAGGTTGGTTTCGTAAAAATTCTCGCCCTTTTCGGCCTTGCCGATCAGCTCGACCAGATGCTGGGTCGGGAATTGGGTTGTCGCCAGCTCGACGCTGTTCTTTTCAGGCTTGTCGATGTCGACCTTCAGGCCCTTGGTCTCTTTGGTGGCGATGCCCTTGACCTCTTTGTCGAGATTCTGGTCGACGAAGGATTTTGTCACGAACGAAAATGTCTTGCCTTCGGCGTCCTCGAAAGTGGTCGTCTGCTGGTCGGTCAGCCTGGTGTTGTCGGCGGTGACGATCTGGGTGACGAAGCGGAATTTCACCGTATAGCCTTCGCAGGCCGAGCCATTGAACTCATAGACCATGCGGCCGGATATGCCTGTGATGCCGGACTGATCGGACGCTTTCTTCAGGGTAAGATCGTAGACGGCGCGGTGGGCTTGCAACGCCGGCGCTGCGAAGGCAGGGCCTATCGAGAAGACCCCCGACAACAGGACGGCATGGAATGCGAGGCGCGTTGCGCGCATGAGGTACTCCGATCGTCGCGACTGATGGCAGGCCGCAGGGAAAGATGGTCCAGCTTAAAAAAAGTCGTGGCGGAAGCGAGGCAAAAATAGCAATTTCGGCCCGGCCGGCGCGGCGTCACCAAGCAATAGGGAAATACCATGAGTGAAACAATCGAAAAGCGGCTAAGCGATCTGGGTGTGACGCTTCCCGTCGCCGCCGCGCCCGCCGCCAACTACGTGCCCTATTGCCGGACCGGCAATCTGCTGTTCACCGCCGGGCAATTGCCGCTCAAGGACGGCAAGCTGCAGGCGAGCGGGCTGTTAGGTCGCGATCTCGATACCGCAGGTGGCAAGGATGCGGCAAAATACTGCGCGATCAACATCCTGGCGCAGGCCAAGGCAGCACTCGGCGACCTCGAGAAGATTAGCCGTCTGGTGAAGATCACCGTTTTCGTCGCCTCGACACCTGAGTTCGTCGAGCAGCATCTGGTTGCCAACGGCGCCTCCGATTTTCTGGTGGCGGCCCTTGGCGAGCGTGGCAAGCATGCGCGCTCCGCCGTCGGCACCGCCTGCCTGCCGCTTAATGCCGCAGTGGAAATCGAAGCCGTCTTCGAAATCGAATGAGCCAGGGGACAGATATGACCGACCTATCCTGGCTGACCGCCCGGCCCGTCGCCCATCGCGGCTTCCACGACATGAACAAGACGCGCTGGGAAAACACGCTGTCGGCCTTCGCTGCGGCCGCCGAACGCGGCTATGCCATCGAATGCGACGTCCACCTGTCGTCCGACCGCGTTCCTGTCATCATCCATGACGGAGATCTCAAGCGCCTGACCGGCCAGGATGGTTTCGTCTGGCAGCGCACTGCAGCAGAACTCGCGGCGCTCAGGGTCGGTGGCACGGCGGACCATGTGCCGACGCTGCAGGAAATGCTCCACCTGGTCGACGGCCGCGTGCCATTGGTGGTCGAGTTGAAAGGCACGCCCGGCTATGACGAAGGCCTGGTGGCAAGCGTCGGCAAGATGCTCAAGCGCTACAAGGGCAAGGCGGCGATCATGTCGTTCGACCACTGGCTGGTCCGCGATTTTCCGAAAGACGCGCCGGGTATCCCCGGGGGTCTCACCGCCTACGGCAAGGACGTCGGGCTGATCGAGGCGCATTTCGCCATGCTGGCGCACGACATCGCCTTCACCTCCTACGCCGCCGGCGACCTGCCGAACCCATTCGTCAGCTTCGTGCGCGAAAGGCTGAAAATGCCTGTTATCACCTGGACGGTGCACGACCAGCCGGCGGTCGACCTGACCTTCAGATATGCCGACCAGATGACGTTCGAGGGGTTCGAGCCCGATCTGGTCAAAGTCGCCTGAGTGTCTGAAACGTGACTTGTACCAGGCCGGACGGAGCTTAAATAAGCCTCATGGATCAGGGCGACGAGGGTGACGGACAAACGGCCAATGCGGACTATTCGATCCGCGTCGCCGCCGGCATCGGCGCCTTCACCTGTGATGAATGGAACGGCTTTGCCGGAACTGCGCGCGGAGATTCAGGAACCAGTTACAATCCTTTGGTTTCCTTCGCTTTTCTAAGTGCGCTCGAAGATTCTGGATGCGCCGTGCGGCGCACCGGCTGGCAGGGCCATCACCTCAGGCTGGAGGACGGGCAAGGCAGATTGCTGGGCGCGGTGCCCTGTTATCTCAAATCGCACAGCCAGGGCGAATATGTGTTCGATCATGGCTGGTCGGATGCCTTCGAGCGCGCCGGCGGCCGTTACTATCCCAAACTGCAAAGTGCCGTGCCGTTCTCCCCGGTCACCGGCCCTCGCCTGCTGGTCAGCAAAGGCGAGGACAGCGCCAAAGTGAAGGCCGGTCTCGCGGCGGGCCTGAAGGCGGTGACGCAAAAGCTCGGTGTCTCTTCCGCGCATGTCACCTTCGCGCAAGAGAGCGATGTGGAGGTGCTGGAAGCGGCAGGCTTCCTGCACCGCACCGACCAGCAATTCCATTTCTTCAACGAAGGTTTTTCGACCTATGACGACTTCCTCGCCACCCTTGCCTCGCGCAAGCGAAAGGCGATGAAGAAGGAAAGGCGTGAAGCGCTTGCCCCAGGCATTTGGATCGATCGGCTGACCGGCAAGGACCTCACGGAGAAGGCCTGGGACGATTTCTTCGCCTTCTACATGGACACCGGCAGCCGCAAATGGGGTCGGCCCTATCTCAACCGTCAATTCTTCTCGCTGATCGGCGAACGCATGGCCGACGACATCCTGCTGGTGATGGCCAGGCGCAATGGGCGCTATATTGCCGGCGCCATCAATTTCATCGGCTCGGACGCACTCTATGGCCGCAACTGGGGCTGCATCGAGGACCATCCCTTCCTGCATTTCGAGGTCTGCTACCATCAGGCGATCGACTTCGCCATAGAGCGCAAGCTGAAGGTGGTCGAGGCGGGCGCGCAGGGCGAGCACAAGCTGGCGCGCGGCTACCGGCCGGTGACCATGCATTCCGCGCACTACATTGCGCACCCCGGCCTGCGCAACGCCGTGGCCGACTACCTCAGGCGCGAACGCCACGAGGTGGAGCGGATGAGCGAATATCTGGAAGAGCACACCCCGTTCCGCAAGGATCTCGAGGAGTAGCGGCCGCGTCGCCCGATGATCGATTTTCCAATCGTCTTGCCGATTTTCGGCGGCTTCGCTACACGAAAGGCACAATCTGGAGCGTTCGCCATGATCGAGGCCACCTACGACACCGACAACATTTTCGCCAAGATCCTGCGCGGCGAAATTCCTTCGCACCGTGTCTATGAGGATGAAGCGGTCATCGCCTTCATGGATGTGATGCCGCAGGGGCCGGGCCATACGCTGGTGGTGCCGAAAGCGCCGTCGCGCAATCTGCTCGACGCCGACCCGTCAATTTTCGGCCATCTCTTAAGCGTCGTTCAGAAAGTGGCGCTGGCGGTGAAAAAGGCCTTTGGCGCCGACGGCGTCACCATCATGCAGTTCAATGAGCCGGCATCGGGGCAGACCGTCTATCATCTGCACGTACATGTCATTCCGCGCTTCGACGGCATCCCGCTGAAGCCGCACACGGGAGGAATGGAGAAGCCGGAGGTGCTGACCGAAAATGCCGAAAAGATCCGGACTGCGCTCGAAAATTGAGAAACGCGAGGTCAGCCGATGTGGCGGACCGGGTCGAGAATATCGAACTGACAAGCGCCGTTCAGCCGAGAAGACGATTCTAGTGCCCGGGCGTGCCGGCGCCGGGACTCAACCGTTTGCAACTCTAATCGTCTGATTAGGAAATATTGAACCGTCTGACGGTAAAATGGTAACGGCGTGGCGAGCTGGGCTTCAAAACCATGGAACATTCGGTTGCGGCATCGGCCCCACTGACGGGGGCCATTGTCGGACGTGCTTTTCCTGGCATCTTGGCGGATGCCTTTTGGCGACACCGGCTGCTGCACGCTATGGCTACCGCTGCGCTGCTTCTGGCAAGCGCAGTCGGGTGGCACACTGGAAACATGCCGGATTTCGGCGTTCTGGCGGAATACGCCGAGTATCTTTTCATCGCCTTCTGGATTTGCGGCTCAGCCCTTGCACTTGGGACGCTTTTCCACCTTGCGCTGGTCCAGCGGGAAACCGAACCGCTGCACACCTTCCTCAAGTCACTGGGTAGATTCTTTGGCGATGCCGAACGCATTGCCAACAGCCTGAATGGCTTGGGTGCCGGTCTTGCCTTCATATCCGCGATCGGTGTGTTGAAGGGAGCCATTGCAATCCTCTCTCCGTTTGCATGGGACAAAGCATTGGCTCACGCCGATCGCATCCTGCATTTCGGTCGAGCCCCGCACGAATGGTTGTGGTTTGTCGTCCAGTCGCCGCTTGCATTGAAAATCATCAACATCGCGTACAATTTCTGGTTCGTCGTGCTCATCATCGCGGTTTTCACCGTGTGCATCACACGAAAGGATACGAAGCTGCGTCATCAGTTCCTGATGAGCTTCATGACGGTGTGGACACTGGGCGGCTTTTTCCTCGCGATGGGCCTGTCGTCGGCTGGCCCTTGCTTTTACGAGCAATTGGGGTTCGGCAACGACTTTCACCCCCTCATGCAAGCACTTGCCGTTGCCGATCGCGTCTATCCGATCTGGGCGCTCAGCACGCAGGATATGCTGTGGAGTGGCTATACCGGCGCAACTACCGGCAGCGTCGGCATATCCGCCTTCCCATCCCTGCACGTTGCGATGGCGGTGCTGTTTGCCCTCTATGCAACACGGCGGTCCCGGCTGGCCGGTCTTGTGATGTGGTTATTCGCCGGCGTCATTATGGTCGGTTCCGTCGTGCTTGGCTGGCACTATGCCTTGGATGGCTATGCGGGTGCATTCCTGATGATCGCGATCTGGAAGGTGTGCGGATATTTGGTGGCCCGTTTCTCCCCGGACCGCATGGCCGCTGAAATCGAGAGCTCCACCATGCAATCGCCGGCGGTTTGCGGGCTGTAAATTCGCCGATCTGGGCGAACCCGCCTGCGGCGGCCATGCCGGTCAAAACGGCTCAAGGGCCGCGCTGGATGGGTTGGATAGTTTCTGAAACGCTGTTGGATACGGTGCTTGCCGAAGCTTCTCTGCGATCGTATCCGCGCATTGCCCAGGGCTGAGGAGCGAGGTATCGATCTCCAGATCGTACACGCCGGGCCGGTGGACCTCTTCTTGCCACAGACGCACGGGCAGCGGCACGGGAACATCTGATGAGCCGGTTACATATTCCTTGTCTGCCGCGCTGGCTGCACGCCTTTCCATGATGATTTCCAGCGGGCAGCGAACACCGACAAACAGCACCGGCAGACCTACAAGCCGGCGCGCGCAATCGGCCACAATGTGAAGTGGCTTCGAATAGGCATCGTGATGGCCGACATCCGCCACGACATTCAGCCCCAGCCGGCTGTGGGCGGCGATCGATTCGTAGAGCCCGGCGTGAAATCCGGGCACGAGGGCCTCAAGGTCGGGACGCTCGCCGCCGAGCCGCAATCCTATCCCAGGCCGATAGCGTGCCGGCGTAGCCTGCTCGTAAACGCCGACGCCGAGATTGATCCAGACGCCATCGAAGCGCTCCTGAACAGCTCTGGCGATGCTTGTTTTTCCCGATCGCGGCGCACCGTTCAGGATGATGATCTGGCCGCTCATGCCCCTCCTCCTTGCAAACGAAAAAAGCCCCGTTTCCGGGGCTTTTCGACTTTCCTCAAGGTCAGTTCTTTCTGGGCAGTTGCGGGACGAGACTGCGCTTGCCGCCGTCCTTGCCCTTGGCTTCGGGCTTCTGCGCCACCAGCTTCTTGGCCGCCGGCTTCTTCGCTACGGCCTTTCTGGGCTTCGGCGTTTCTTCCGGCTCTTCCTTCTTCGGCTTCACCGGCGCCTCGTCGGCCAGCGATTCGAGCTTCAGGCCGGTCTCGCCGGTTTCCTTCTTCTCGACGGTGACGCGCACCGTGCCGCCCTTCTTGAGCTTTCCGAACAGCACCTCGTCGGCCAACGGCTTCTTGATATGCTCCTGGATCACACGGCCGAGCGGCCGCGCTCCCATGCGCTCATCATAACCCTTGTCGGCGAGCCAGGCGATCGCATCCGCCGACAGGTCGAAGGTGACGCCACGCTCGGAAAGCTGGGCCTCGAGCTGCATGACGAACTTCTGCACCACCTGATGGATGACCGGCACCGGCAGCGAGCCGAACGGGATGATCGCGTCGAGCCGGTTGCGGAACTCCGGCGTGAACAACCGGTTGATCGCCTCCACATCGTCGCCTTCGCGCTTGGTCGAGCCGAAGCCGATCGCCGCGCGCTGCGCATCCGACGCGCCCGCATTGGTGGTCATGATCAGGATCACATTGCGGAAGTCGATCTGCTTGCCGTTATGGTCGGTCAGCTTGCCGTGGTCCATCACCTGCAACAGGATGTTGAACAGGTCCGGATGCGCCTTCTCGACCTCGTCGAGCAACAGCACGCAATGCGGATGCTGGTCGACGCCGTCCGTCAGAAGACCGCCCTGGTCGAAGCCGACATAGCCCGGAGGCGCGCCGATCAGCCGCGAGACGGTGTGGCGTTCCATATATTCCGACATGTCGAAGCGGATCAGCTCGACGCCGAGCGAGGCGGCCAACTGCTTGGCCACTTCGGTCTTGCCGACGCCGGTCGGGCCGGAGAACAGGTAGGAGCCGATCGGCTTCTCCGGTTCGCGCAGGCCGGCACGTGCCAGCTTGATCGCCGAGGTCAGCGCGGTGATCGCAGTGTCCTGGCCATAGACGACGCGCTTCAGCTCGATATCGAGGCCCTGCAGCACCTTCTCGTCATCGGCCGAAACCGTCTTCGGCGGGATGCGGGCCATGGTGGCGATCGTCGCCTCGATCTCCTTGATGCCGATGGTCTTCTTGCGCTTGGCTTCCGGCACCAGCATCTGCGAGGCGCCGGTCTCGTCGATCACGTCGATCGCTTTATCCGGCAGCTTGCGGTCGTTGATGTAGCGTGCCGACAGCTCCACCGAGGCCTTGATCGCCTCGTTGGTGAACTTCACCTTGTGGAACTCCTCATAATAGGGCTTGAGGCCCTTCATGATCTCGATGGCGTCCTCGATGGTCGGCTCGTTGACGTCGATCTTCTGGAAGCGCCGCACCAGGGCACGGTCCTTCTCGAAGAACTGGCGGAATTCCTTGTAGGTGGTCGAGCCGATGCAGCGGATCGCACCCGACGACAGCGCCGGCTTCAACAGGTTGGACGCATCCATGGCGCCGCCTGAAGTAGCCCCTGCCCCGATGACCGTGTGGATCTCGTCGATGAACAGCACGGCGCCAGGATAGTCCTCGAGCTCCTTGACGACCTGCTTCAGCCGTTCCTCGAAATCGCCGCGATAGCGCGTGCCGGCGAGCAGCGTGCCCATGTCGAGCGCGAAGATGGTGGCGTTGTGCAGCACTTCGGGAACGTCGCCCTCGACGATGCGCTTGGCCAGACCCTCGGCGATCGCCGTCTTGCCGACGCCGGGGTCGCCGACATAGAGCGGGTTGTTCTTGGAGCGGCGGCACAGCACCTGGATGGTGCGGTTGATCTCGGATTCGCGGCCGATCAGCGGATCGATCTTGCCGGCCTTGGCCTTGTTGTTGAGATTGACGCAATAAGCCGTCAGCGCGTCCTGCTGCTGCTTCTTCTTGCCGCCTTCCTCTTGCGGCTCGGCGCCGTTCTGGCCGCCCTGCTCGTCATCGGCACCGCGCGGCGAGCGTGTCTCCGACGCGCCCGGACGCTTGGCAATGCCGTGCGAGATGTAGTTGACCGCGTCGTAGCGGGTCATCTGCTGTTCCTGCAGGAAATAGGCGGCATGGCTCTCGCGCTCGGCGAAAATGGCGACGAGCACGTTGGCGCCCGACACTTCCTCGCGGCCGGACGACTGCACATGGATCACCGCGCGCTGGATGACGCGCTGGAAACCGGCGGTCGGCTTGGAGTCCTCGTCGTAACCGGTGACGAGGTTGTCCAGCTCGGTGTCGATATAGGTGAGAACCGTGTGCTTGAGCTCATCGAGATCGACATTGCAGGCGCGCATGACGGCGGCCGCCTCGGTGTCATCGATGAGCGCGAGCAGCAGATGTTCTAGGGTTGCATATTCATGGTGCCGCTCATTGGCGAGCGTCAGCGCCTGGTGAAGCGCCTTTTCCAGGCCTTGGGAGAAAGCCGGCATGTTACCTCACTTCTTCTCCATCACGCATTGCAGCGGATGCTGATTCTGTCGGGCGAAATCCATGACCTGGGACACTTTGGTCTCGGCCACCTCGAATGTATAGACCCCGCACTCGCCCACTCCATGATTGTGAACATGAAGCATGATGCGTGTGGCGGCTTCGCGATCCTTCTGGAAAAAACGCTCCAGCACGTGAACCACGAACTCCATCGGAGTGTAGTCGTCGTTGAGGATGAGGACCCGATAAAGGCTGGGCTTCTTGGTCTTGGTTTTGGTGCGCGTGATGACGGCCGTCCCACGGCCGGCCCCATTGCCGTTACCGTCGCCGTCTTGCATTCGCACCACTCGTCTCGTGGCAGTCAAACCTGAAGTCACGTATTCCTGCCTCTTTCGATTCCCCATGCGAGTTCGACATGTAGGTGTTCGATGTACGATTTTAAGCCCTTCTGGTTAGCTGACAATATGGCTAGGTCACCAACTTGGACGATTTTCGCAATCGTGAAGGGGCGCGGGGCTCTGGAACGGAAATTGACACGAAAAAAGCCCGGCCGCGTTTCCGTGGCCGGGCTTTTTCTCAGGTTCAAAGGCTGAATCTGGGGTCACGTCAGGCGAAATCAGTTCGCCCGGGCAAAATTACTTTGCCTTGGCAACGATCGATTCGAATGGCTTGTAAGCTTCCTTGGCGAGTTCGGCATAGAGATCGCCGATCTTGGTGGCCTCGGCGACGAACGCCTCATAGGACTGCTTGGCGTAGTCCGACTGGATCTCGATCGCCTTTTCCAGCGACTTGGCTGAAAACAGCTTCTCCACAGTGGCGCTGCCGGTTTCAAAACTCTTCTTGGTGTATTCACCAGCCTCGGTGGCAATCGCCTGCGCGCCCTTGGACAGCGACGCGAAGCTCTTCAATCCGGTGTCGGCGAACTCTTTGCCGTATTTGCTGAAGTCCTCATAGGTCTGGGTCATTTCACGATTCCCTTGACGGTTGAGGCGTCCTTCTTCGGGGCGCCCTTGTGCAATGCAAGATAATATATTGTGCGCCGCACAAAAGTCAAGATTTCGCGGGCTTGCGGACCCGCCTGCGCAGCCAATGGCTAAAAATCGAATAAAGAGAACCTCAAGCCCGAAGAAAATGGTGAACGCGGCGGTTACCATAAACGGATTGGTAACGCTGCGCCGGTAGCTTGACCGGAAGCGAGGCAGGACCCTTTGCCGCCTCCAACGCAACGAAGAAATCCAAGGGAAGTACCAGTGCGTAAGGCGTTGTTGGGCATCGTTTCCAAATCCACCTCCCCTCTCAAAACGATGATGATCGTCGCCTTGGCGATGACATTCGTTTTTGGCGACGTTGCCTCGTCGCTGGCGGCCAGGCAGGCGGCCATCGTCGTGGATGCCAAGACCGGTAAGGTGCTTTACTCCGCAGATGCCAACGGCAGGCGCTACCCGGCTTCGCTGACCAAGATGATGACGCTGTACCTGACCTTCGAAGCTATGGCGAAGGGCAAGATCAGCAGGAACACGCCAGTGGTGTTTTCCGCCAAGGCTTCCGCCGAGGCGCCGACGAAACTTGGCGTGAAGCCGGGCGGTTCCGTCACGGTCGAGACCGCGATCCTGTCGATCGTCACCAAATCGGCGAATGACTCGGCGACCGCGCTCGGGGAAATGCTCGGCGGCAATGAAACCACTTTTGCCCGCATGATGACCGCCAAGGCGCGTGCGCTGGGCATGAACGGCACCGTATTTAGAAACGCCAATGGCCTGCCCGACCCCGGCCAGTTCACCACCGCGCGCGACATGGCGACGCTCGGCATCGCGTTGCGCGAGCATTTTCCGCAGTATTACGGCTATTTCTCGCAGCGCTCCTTTCTCTACGGACGCCAGCGCATCAACGGCCACAACCGCCTGCTCGGACGTATCAAGGGTGTCGACGGCATCAAGACGGGCTACACCCGCGCCTCCGGCTTCAACCTCGTCTCGTCGGTTTCCGATGGCAATCGCCGCATCGTCGGCGTGGTCATGGGCGGCACCTCGGGCGGCAGCCGTGACAATCAGATGGCCAACCTGATCAACACCTATCTGCCGAGGGCATCGACTCGCGGCGGTGGCGATCTGGTCGCCAAGGCCGGTGGCAACAACCCGATCACCGCCCTCGCCAAGGTTCTTCTGCCCAAGCATGACGCTCCGACACCGGACGACAGGCCTGTCATAGCGCAGGACGATGCAATCGTTGCCGAGGACGCCACGGTCGCCGAAGACGATACCGCGCAGGCCGAGGAAGCAGCTCCCGTCGTCAAGACCAGAAAGGTCAAGACCGTCATCGTTTCAGCCCCCCAGGTCGCGACGGCCCAGGTGGTAGCGGCCTATGCCGAGCCGACGCCCGCGGCTGTCGACCCGGTCAACACCGCGTCGGTGCCGTCGGGCTGGGCCATTCAGGTCGCCTCGTCGCCCAAGCAGTCCGAGGCCCAGGCCTTTCTCGACAAGACCACCAAGCAGGCGCCCAAGGTGCTGGCGGACGCTTCCGGTTTCACTGTCGCCTTCGACAAGGATGGCGTCACCTACTACCGCGCCCGCTTCGGTGGCTTCGGTTCGAAGACCGCCGCCTGGAAGGCCTGTACCGCTTTGAAGAAGAAGAACATCGAGTGCTACGCCGTCCAGCAGTAGGACGGCGTGCAAGCCATCTCCCGGAAAAATTCTGCGTCGAAGGAGACTAGTTGTGATTGGAGAGCAAGACGTCCTTGGCTTCGTTAATCCGCGCCGCCAGGAAAGACGTGCCGCCGACATCGGGGTGCAGGCGCTGCATCAGGCGGCGGTGCGCCTTGCGGACATCCGCCGCGGCGGCCCCCGCTTCAAGACCAAGGACCTTGTAGGCCTCCTCCTTAGTCATGGCGCCCGGACTTGGCGGAACACCCAGCCCTTCGCCACCGTTCGTCTCAGCGTTTTTGCGCCAGACGGGAAATCTGCCGTCAAGATACGTCTCTAGCAGCTGTCGGCTCTCTGGATCGCTGGAGAGTTCGCGGTAGAGGTGTTGCAATTCCGCCAGCCCCATCGCGCCAAGCATCTTGCCTTCGTGGCGGCCAGCCAGGACCAGTCCTTCGAGGCCGCCGGTATCGTGATCGAGCTCCATTTCCAATGCCGCCGTGCGCACCGTCGAGCGTTTGCCCGGGGCAAGGCCGGCCGGCCGGCCTTTCATTCGCATGGAACCATACCAGGCAATTGCCCCGGTGAGAATCATGCCGCCGATGCCCTCACGGCCGACCACAAGCACGGCGACGCCGACAACTGCCAGAAGGGCCGGCCCGAGCGTTCGCAGCGTGCTCGCCAGTTTCGCCGGCTCGGCACGCAGAAAGATCGTCACCGCGCCGAGAAGCAGCAGAAGCAACGCTACAAAAGCGATGATTGCGCCCATTATTTTCCGCCGCCCCGCAGATGCTCGATCATCAGCCGGTCTTCCGGCCTGCCCCTGGCTTCGAGCGCCTTCAACCCGCCGGTCGCATACACGGCGACGGCCGAAAGCAGCCCTGCCAAGGTCGTGGCAGCCCGCCGATCAAATCGGAACCAAGCCCCCTTGGAAAGCCGCGCAATCTCTTTGAACGCCTTTTCCGCGCCGGAATCATGGCCTTCCTGAAACACGAAGACAGGAACGCCATGAAGGCCGAGGCTGCCGGCCTTTTCGGCCAGATCGTCGATATTCTCTTCCATCGCGTCGCCGATGTAGACCAGCGCATTGACCTTGGCGGCCGCCGTCTGTTTCAGCGCATGCGTCAGGACCTTTCCGATCTGGGTGTGGCCGCTGCGGCATTCGATCCGCGTCATCAGCTGCTTCAAGGCATTGGTGTCGCTCACGAAAGCCGACGAACGGCACTCGCCGAGGCCGCGAAAATAAACCAGTTGCACGCTGAGGGTTCCGGCCTTGCCGACTGCGTCGAACATCTGGCCCTGCAGCGTGCAGGCCAGATCCCAGGTCGGCTGGCGGCTCATCGTCGCGTCGAGGGCAAGGATCAGCCTGCCCGAACCGGTCGCCGACGCGGCAAGTGTCCTCGCCTGACGAATGAAGGCGTCGATCTCGCCGGCGTTGGATTGAGGCTTGACCGGCGCAGGACTGGTCCTCGCTGGCACAGGCTGCTTCTTATCACTCATGAAAAACAAGATGTGGCGTTGCCACATCGCTTGCAAGCCCCACATCGGGCGGTGCAAAGGGCCAGGCGGTGATGCCACCTGGGGTCAGAGCAGACCGAGATCGGCCAGCTCGCGCCTGAGTTTCGGCGGCATCTCGATCAATCCGGCCTTGCCCTTGCCCAGATCGAGCGGCGCGTCCGCCGGTTTCAGGTAGCGCCAGCCCTGAAAAGCCCGGCGCGGCTGCCAGTCGGTGCGTACAACCTCGGGGTCGAGTATCAGATGGCAACGGCCTATGCCTTCACTGTCGGTGAACGGCCGGATTTCGGTGATCAACTGGCGGCACTGCACATTGCCTTTGATCACCCAATAGAGCGAACCGCCATCGGAAACCTCGGCGCCGCGTGTCGGCATCATGCGGGTGGTGTGATACTGCTCGACCGGCTCACCGGCGCGCCGCCGCTCGTCGAGGCGGAAGGCGATCCACTCTTCGAGATCCTCGACGCTGTCGCAGCCGACACAGAGTTTTATGAGATTGAGAGACATCGCTTAAGGTTAGTCCCGCACGCGAACGCGTCAACGACCGGATCGACTTCTCCACAGTGGCGGTTTAGGCCAGCCTTCAGCACTCCACGACGTTGACTGCAAGCCCGCCAAGGCTGGTTTCCTTGTACTTCTCGTTCATGTCGAGGCCGGTCTGGCGCATGGTCTCGATCGCCGCATCGAGCGGTACGAAATGGATGCCGTCGCCCTTGATGGCCAGTGACGCTGCGGTCACCGCCTTGACCGCGCCCAGCGCATTGCGTTCTATGCACGGCACCTGCACCAGCCCGCCGACCGGATCGCAGGTCATGCCGAGATGATGTTCGAGCGCGATCTCGGCGGCATTCTCGACCTGCTCGGGCGTGCCGCCCATGACGGCGCACAGGCCGGCCGCCGCCATCGCCGACGCGGAGCCTACCTCACCCTGACAGCCGACCTCGGCGCCCGAGATCGATGCGTTGGTCTTGATGATGCCGCCAACGGCGGCAGCCGTCAGCAGGAAATCACGAATGCTCGGCTGGTCCGCCTCGGGATGGAAATGCAGCCAGTAGCGCAGCACCGCCGGCAGCGTGCCGGCAGCGCCATTGGTCGGCGCGGTGACCACGCGGCCGCCGGCGGCATTTTCCTCGTTCACGGCCATGGCGTAGATCGACAGCCAGTCATTGGCGAGCAAAGGATTGGGCTTGTTCTGCTGCCACTGCTCCTGCAGCTTATCGTGCAGCATGCGGGCACGGCGGCGCACCTTCAGCCCACCCGGCATGATGCCATCCTGCGACAGGCCACGGTCGATGCAGCCCTTCATGGCGCTCCAGATTCCGTCGAGGCCGGCGTCGAGCTCCTCGCGCGTCATCTGCGTCTCCTCGTTGACGCGTTTCATGTCGGCGATGGAAAGGCCGCTTTTGCCGGCCATGGCCAGCATCTCGACCGCATTCTTGAACGGATAAGGCACTTTCTTGCCTTCGGTTGTCACCGAACCCTTGGCTTTCATCCGCTGCAGTTCTTCTTCGGAAACCACGAAGCCGCCGCCGATCGAATAATAGATGCGCTTGAGCAGCAGGCGGCCGCCGGCGTCATAGGCGTAGAACGCCATGCCGTTGGCGTGACCGGTGAGCGGCGTCTTGCGGTCCAGCACCAGATCGGTGGCCGGATCAAAGCGATAGGAGGGATGGCCGGGCGGCGAAATGCGCTTTTCGGCGGCGATGCGGCTGGCAATGCCATCGGCCTGGTCGGGATCGACCGTCTGCGGCGTCAGACCGGCAAGGCCGAGCATGACGGCGCGATCACTGCCGTGGCCAATGCCGGTGTAGGCGAGTGACCCGTGCAGGCTCGCGCCAAGCCGGTCAACCTTGACGCCCGCCGGACGCGGCCAGTCATTTCCCGCGACCTCGTCGAGAAACCGCGCAGCGGCGGTCATCGGCCCCATCGTGTGCGAACTCGAGGGTCCTATGCCGATCTTGAACAGGTCGAAAACCGAAAGGAACACGCGGCGTTGTCTCCTGGAGTCAGGTCGAGGACTACATATAGGAATTCCCACGATGTTTCCGCTCTTTTGGAAATCGCGGCGCTGCACCCGCCGACCTTGTTTGCTCCGGCAGCGACATTGGTACGATCGCTGTATGCGGACATCGAAGCGATTGCGCTGAATGTGATAAATTCAGTCCATGGGCGATTCCCTCGATCTTTCGACAGCCGATCTCGCGGCGCTGGCCTTCTTCCTCGTCGCGTGGCTGCTGCACACGTTCGCCTCCGATGGCAAGCTGGTCAGCCGCATATCGCTGACGACGGCGATGAATGCACAGCGGCAAGCCTGGATGCGGACCATGGCCGAGCGCGAGATCCGCATCGTCGACACCGCCATTATGAGCGGGCTGCAGCAAGGCACCGCCTTCTTCGCCTCCAGCTCGCTGATCGCCATCGGCGGCTGCTTTGCCCTGCTCGGCGCGTCCGACCGGGTTCTTGAAGTGCTCAGCGACCTGCCCCTGGGTGGCGCGCCGTCGCGCGCGGCCTTCCAGATAAAGGTGTTCGGGCTGGTGCTGATCCTGGCGTTTTCGTTCTTCAAATTCGGCTGGGCGTACCGGCTGTTCAACTATTGCACGATCCTGATCGGCGCCGTGCCGATCCCGCATGGCGAAGCCTCACGCAATCCGGTCACCGAAACGGCGGTGTGGCGTGCGGCGCAAATGAACATGCTGGCCGGAAAGCACTTCAACTCCGGCCTGCGCGGGGTGTTCTTCTCGATCGGTTATCTCGGCTGGTTCGTCGACCCCATGGTGTTCGTGTTGTCGACGCTGTTGCTGCTGGCCGTTCTGGTGCGGCGCCAGTTCTTCTCGGCCGCCAGGCAGGCGGTGATCGGTCAGCCGCCTGGAAAAGGCTGATCGATCCGGCCAGACAGCCAATAGGCAAAAAGCCCGATCCATTCGCGGATGGCCATGGTGGTGGCCTGCAGTGAGTCGGCCGGATTATCGCGGAACAGCCCGATGCCTTCTTTGCCCGAGGTGCGATAGTCGACCGGCCAGGGAACGGTGGCGAAGCCAGCCTTGTCGAACAGCGCCTTGGCGCGCGGCATATGGAAGGCTGAGGTCACGAGCAGCCAGGTCTCGCCGGGCTTCGGCGTGACCAACTCCTTGGTGAAGACCGCGTTCTCATAGGTGTTGCGGGATTTGTTCTCCAGGATCAGACGATCGGCGGCCACGCCAAGCGCGGTGAGCAGGCGCGGCGCGGTTGCGGCATCGCCCTCGCCATCGAGAAACAACGCGCCGGTGCCGCCGGAGACGACCACCTTGGCGGTGGGAAAGCGCCGGGCCAGAACTGCGGTCTCGACCATCCGATCGCCGCTGCTGTTCAACTCATAGCCGCCGCGCGCCAGATTGATGGCGCCCTCAAAGCCGCCGCCGAGCACGACGATGCCGTCGACCTTTGCCGGCAGCGGCGGGCGCGCGAAGCGCTCTTCCAGCGGATTGAGCATCATGGCGCCGAGCGACGTCCAGGCTGACAGCGCAAGGATCAGAAATGCCAGCAAGCTGCCGGTGGCCGCCAGCCGCCGGCGCCCGATCATGGCCGCGAGCAGTCCCGCCAGCAGCAGGAAGATCGCCAGGTTCAGCGGCTGGATGAAGAACCAGAATATCTTGGACAGGTAGAAGAACATCGCTCACCCCATTGCAGCGCCGCGCGGGCGTGGGCGCTCAAAGGACGCTAACACTTTGATTTTGCGTAGCATCCTTCCGAAAATCGATTCCGACTTTCAGGGCATCCGCTAGACGAGCGACGTCCCTACCACCACTTCTCCGGCTGGAACGTGCCTGCGGCCTGCTCGATGACGGCGGCGGTCTGGAACAGGGTTTCCTCGTCGAACGGCCGACCGATCAGCTGCAGCCCGAGCGGCAGGCCCTTGGCGTCGAGCCCGGCGGGCACGGCGATGCCCGGCAGGCCGGCCATGTTCACCGTGACGGTGAAGATGTCGTTGAGGTACATCTTGACCGGATCGGCAGCCATGTCCTCATCGGCGACGCCGAAGGCGGCGGACGGCGTTGCCGGGGTCAGGATGACATCGACGCCGGCGGCGAAGACCGTCTCGAAATCCCGCTTGATCAGATTGCGCACCTTCTGCGCCTGCAGGTAGTAGGCGTCGTAGTAGCCGGCCGACAGCACATAGGTGCCGATCATGATGCGGCGCTTGACCTCGCGGCCGAAACCGGCGGCGCGGGTCTTCTCATACATGTCGACGATATCCTTGCCCGGCACGCGCAAGCCGTAGCGGACGCCATCATAGCGGGCGAGGTTGGATGACGCCTCGGCGGGCGCCACGATGTAATAGGCGGGCAGCGCGTATTTGGTGTGCGGGAGGGAAATGTCGACAATCTCGGCGCCGGCGTCCTTCAGCCAGGCAATGCCCTTCTGCCACAGCGCCTCGATCTCTTCGGGCATGCCGTCGACGCGGTATTCCCTGGGAATGCCGACCTTCATGCCCTTGATCGGCTTGCCGATCGCGGCCTCATAGTCCGGCACTGGCCGGTCGACCGACGTCGTGTCCTTCGGATCGACCGAGGCCATCGACTTCAACAGGATCGCGGCATCGCGCACGTCGCGCGCGATCGGGCCGGCCTGGTCGAGCGACGAGGCGAACGCGACGATACCCCAGCGCGAGCAGCGGCCATAGGTCGGCTTGATGCCGACCGTCCCGGTGAAGGCGGCCGGCTGGCGGATCGAGCCGCCAGTATCCGTCGCGGTCGCGCCGGCGCACAGGAAGGCGGAGACTGCCGTGGCCGACCCGCCGGAAGAGCCACCCGGCACCAACTGCGCATTGTCCAGGCTGCGCACGGTCCTCGTGCCGCCGGCCGAGACGAAGCCGCCGTCGCCTTGATGCGTCGTCGGCATCACCGCAGTATCGAGGCGCGAGCGCCGCCACGGATTGATGACCGGACCATAGTAGGACGTCTCGTTGGACGAACCCATGGCGAACTCGTCCATGTTGAGCTTGCCGAGCATAACGGCGCCGTCGGCCCACAGATTTGACGTAACGGTCGATTCGTAGCGCGGCTTGAACCCGTCGAGCACATGGCTGCAAGCCTGCGTGTGGACGCCTTCGGTGCCGAACAGGTCCTTGATCCCCAACGGAATGCCTTCCAGCGCACCGCCCTCGCCCTTGACCAGCCTGGCGTCGGACGCCTTGGCCATGTCGCGCGCCTTGTCGCCGGTCACGGCGACATAGGCATTGAGCGCCGGATTGGCGCGCTCGATAGCGCCGAGATAGGCCTCGGTGATCTCGGTCGCGGTGATTTCCTTGCCGCGCAGCTTGGCGCGGGCCTGTGAAATCGTCAGCTGGGTCAGGTCGCTCATCAAAGGCTCTTTTCGTAAAACACCGACCACTCAGAATCGGGATAATCCAGCACCGGGCCGCAACGCGAAAACCCGGCGCGCTCGTAGACTGTCCACGCCGCGGGATGACGATCGCCCGTCTCCAGCACCAGTCGCTTCAGTCCCTCGTTGCGCGCCAGCGCCTCGACCCGCTCAACGATTTTCGCGCCGATCTTCTGGCCGCGATGCGACGGCCTGATATACATGCGCTTGACCTCGCCAATGGCGCCGTCATGACGCTTCAGCGCGCCGCAGCCAATGGCCAGGCCTTTATCTCGGGCGATGAAAACCGTCGTGTCCTCACCGGCCATCTGCTCAACCGTCAAATGGTAGCAATGCTCCGGCGGCGTCAGTTCGAGCAAGGTCTCGTTGAGTTCGGTGACCAGCCCGCGCAGGTCGTCCTGGAGCGGCGTCTCAATGGCGATCTCGATTGCCATCGGCGGACTTACTCCACGACCTTCGGCACGAGGAAGAAATTCTCTTCGGTCGCCGGCGCGTTGACGACGATGTCGGCCGCCTTGCCGCCGTCGGTGACGACATCGCTGCGCTTCTTCATGTCCATCGGCGTCACCGAGGTCATTGGCTCGACACCGGAAACATCGACCTCGTTCAGCTGCTCGACGAAGCCCAGAATGGCGTTCAGCTCGCCGGTCATCCGTTCGGCATCCTCTTCGCTCACCGCGATGCGGGCGAGATGCGCGACGCGCTTCACTGTCTGAAGATCTACGGACATGTTTTTGCCTCGGGGAAAACCAGTTCGGGCTATAGCGGCGCCGCGCGCGCTGCGCAACATGCATCGTGCGAGAGACCAGGCTGTGCCGACGGCCCGCTCGTCGGCTCTCAGAATACGTCTATGGCAGGGCAACGCCTTCGCACAGATAGTAGCTGCCGCTGTTGCCGCTTGCTTCGCTTTCGTCGTCGACGGGCCGAACCGACACGAGATCGATCTGCTTCGCGTTCATTTGCGTCACCGAGAGAACGTCGGGAAAGACATAACCCGGTTCCTGGCAGATGGCCGTCACCGCCCAGCTCGGCGAAGCCGTCGCCTTGCTGATCTGCAGAAACTCGCAATTGTATTCGACGCTTTGCAGGCCGTATGCCGAAAGCACGATGTTGCCGGCGTCGATCAGCGTTTGCAGCGTGTCCTTCTTGGCCTGTTTGCAAAGCTCCTCGGACTGAAGGTAGACGCCTTCAATGAAATCATCCGCGGCGAGCGCGGGCGACGCCGCAATCAGTATGGAAACGCAAAAAGATTGCCTCAAAGCCATGGTTTTATTCCATTTTGGCTGCTTCTAAATCGTAATCGTCTCGCCAATCTTGGGCAAAGCCACCTTGATGCCGGATCCTTCCAGGCCGGCCTCGAACTTGTCGGCGGTCGGGTCGATCATCGGAAAGGTGCCGAAGTGACAGGGAACCACGGTGTCGAACTTGAAGAAGCGCCGGCAGGCAAGTGCGGCCACCGCGCCTCCCATGGTGAAGCGGTCGCCGATCGGCACAATGCCGATCTTCGGCTCGTGCAACTCGTTGATCAGCGCCATGTCGGAAAAGATGTCGGTGTCGCCCATGTGGTAGAGCGTCTTGTCTTCCGGGAAATGCAGGACGAGGCCGCCCGGATTGCCGAGATAGGTGTTCTGGCCGCCATCGCCGGGAAATGAAGATGAATGCAGCGCCTGGACGAAAGTGGTGGTGAAGCTGCCGCAATCGACTGTGCCGCCGATGTTGCCCGGGTTGATCTTCTTGTCGCTGGCGCCCTTGCCGACCAGGTACATGCAGATCTCGAAATTGGCGACTAGCTGGGCGCCGCTTTTGCCAAGCACTTCCAGCGCGCCGCTGATGTGGTCGCTGTGGCCATGCGTCAGCAGTACATGCGTGATTCCCTCCGCCGGTCCCTCCCAGCCGCCCTTCCAGGACGGATTGCCGATCAGATAAGGATCGATGAGGATCTTGGCATCAGCGGTCTCGATGCGAAAGGCCGAGTGGCCGTACCAGGTCAGTTTCATGAATGCATTCCTCGATTTTTATCTTGCCAAAGGATAGAACGCCGACGGCCCCGAGATCAAAGGGTTACTGTGTCCACCACGCGTTTGACAAAACACGTGGTGGTGAAATGCGAAGGACGGCCGGTGGGCATTATCACGATCGAGGAATTGCCGGCGCGGCTGACCGGCGGCAAGACGCTGGCGGGACTTGACCTCGGCGACAAGACGATCGGCGTCGCGGTCTCGGACCAGAGATTTTCCTTCGCCCATCCGCGCCCGGTCATCATGCGAAGGAAATTCTCGCTCGATGCGGCGGTGCTGCTCGCCTTGCTGCATAAGGAGAATGCCGGCGCGGTGGTGATTGGGCTGCCGATCAACATGGACGGTTCGGAAGGTCCGCGTGCGCAGAAATCGCGCGCCTTCGTTCGCAACATGGCCCAGATGAGCGACCTGCCCTTCGTGCTCTGGGATGAAAGACTATCGACGGTCGCGGCCGAAAGGACGCTGATCGAGATGGATTTCTCGCGCCGCAAGCGCGCCGGCAAGATCGATTCGGCGGCAGCCGCGTTTATTCTGCAGGGAGTTTTGGACCGGCTTCAGTCGCTCCACGCATCCGCTCGAACGGAACCGGACCCGCCCAGCGCTGTTTGACCCAGCCGGCGATTTCGCGGCGACGGCGGAAAGCCCAAAGCGCCATCAGCAGCAACCCGTCGAAGACGCACGTCTTCGCCACCATGCCGGGAATGATCGCCGGATCGATGCCGAGCATCTGACCATAGAGCTGGAAGAAGAAGTCGTGCATCTGTCGGCTGAGCATCGTGTAGCCGAAATTGATGTCGTTGGCCGACAGATAGAACCAGCCCCAGAAAATCGCCATCGGCGCCGCCCAGAACCCGAAGATGTAACGCATCAGCGGCCTCCCCTGTGATTGGAGCCGGTCTTGGAGACCGTTCGGCCTGATATGAGTGAGAGCAGCGAATTGTGAGCCGCGGCTTTTGCCATGTCATGCGCGACGGCATGGATCTCGCTTTCGCCGGAAGCCGCTGCCACAACCACGGACCGCCGCTCGGCAAGCATGGCGACATAGGACGCCAGAAGTGCCGTCAGCTGCACGGCAACCGCCATGAACAGCCCGTTGATGCCTTGCGCAGCACCTCCGATGACGATCAGCGACAACATGCCGGACGCGCAGATGAAGGCGATGCGGGCGACGCTGTCGGCGCCGGGACTGGTCGCGTCGTTGACCAGGGCTTCGACAAAGGCCCAGAAAAACAGAACCGCGACGACAAGCAATGCGGTGGCGAGCGGCGCCACGACAACGAAATTGTCGAGGTCGACGAAGCGGGTACCCTCGATTGTGGTGCCCAGCACGCCGAGTGCCGCCGCCACACCCCGGTTTCCGTCGATGCAGATGAGCGCAAGCAGGGCGAAAACAATCGCCCAGTGCAAGGCCAGAAAAGAGGTCAGTACCTGTCGCATCGGTGTTCCTGCTTCGCAAACCAAGAGACGGCCAATCTGAACCATTCCCTGCTCGCGCCGGGACAGTGGGCCTTGCCGTCCGCCATCGCAACGAAAACCATTTGTTAAGGTTAACAGCGATTAGCCATACGCGTGAGGATGCCGCCAACGCGTCAAAACTGTGGATGGCGCCGATTTTTGCGATGCTCGCCGCTCAGTTCACCGGCGGATAGAGCGTGTCGATGATCATGCGTGCATCGTGGCGCGAATCGATCATGCCATAGGTGTTGCGCCATTGGCCGGCCAAACGCGTCTCGACGAAAGCGTCGGCGATCCGCCCTGCCCCCAGGCGGCGCAATTCCGCCGCCGCAGCCGACAGTGCCAGCTGCTCGGTCAGCAGCCGGGCCGAACCTTCGTCGGTTGAGGCAACCTGCATCGCCGCCTTCAGAACGCCGATCGTGCCGCGTCCGCCGGCGCCGAGATCACGGTCGATGCCGGCCAGCACATCCTCGAACAGGCCGGGCGCACGGCCGAGCACGCGCAGCACATCAAGCGCCATGACATTGCCCGAGCCTTCCCAGATCGCGTTGACCGGGGCCTCGCGATAGTAGCGGGCGAGTGGCGCCTCCTCGACGTAGCCGTTGCCGCCTAGGCACTCCATCGCCTCATAGAGCAGCGGGGGCGCGATCTTGCAGACCCAGTATTTGACGACCGGCGTCATGGCCCGGGCAAACGCCGCCTCGCCGCGATCGCTGGCCGCCTCGTCGAAGGAGCGCGCCAACCGGAACGACAGCGCGGTGGCGGCGGCGACGTCGAGCGCCATGTCGGCCAGAACGCGCTGCATCAACGGCTGCTCGATCAGGGTCGAACCGAACACCTGGCGATGGCGGGCGTGGTGAACGGCCTCGGCGAGGCCCGCGCGCATGATCGCCGACGAGGCGATGGCACAATCGAGCCGGGTCAGGGTGACCATGTCCATGATCGTCTTCACACCGGCACCGGGTTCGCCGACCATCTCGCCGAGGGCATTGACGAATTCGACTTCGGAGGAGGCGTTGGAACGGTTGCCGAGCTTGTCCTTCAGTCGCTGAAAGCGGAAGCCGTTGCCCGAACCATCACCGAGAACGCGCGGCACGAGGAAGCACGACAGCCCCTCCGGCGCCTGCGCCAGCACCAGGAACGCATCCGACATCGGCGCCGACATGAACCATTTGTGCCCGGTCAGACGAAAAAAACCGCTGCCGGCGCGTTCCGCCCTCGTCACATTGGCGCGCACATCGGTGCCGCCCTGCTTCTCGGTCATGCCCATGCCGAGCGTCAGCCCGGTCTTCTCGACCGGCGGTTTCTGGCTCTGGTCGTATTTGCGCGTCGTCACGCGCGGCGCCCATTCGCGAAACAGTTTTGGGCTGGCCATCAAGGCCGCCAGCGAAGCGTTGGTCATGGTGATGGGGCACAGATGCCCGGTCTCGAGCTCCGCCGTCAGATAAAACCGGGCGGCACGGACTTGATGGCGGCGGCCGATCTCGGTGTCGCCGTTCTCCCACACCGAGGAATGCAGCCCGTTGGCCACAGCGCGGCGCATCAAGGCGTGATAGGCGGGATGGAACTCGACCACGTCGATGCGCCGTCCCTGGCGATCATGCGTCCTGAGCTTCGGCGTCTCGACATTGGCGAGGCGCGCCAGTTCCTGCGCCTCCTGCGTCAGCACGAAGCGGCCGAGACCGTCGAGATCTTTGCGCACCGGATCGGAAAAACGCTCCGCGAGCTGGATCAGCAACGGATCGCCCCGCCAGGCGTTGCCGCCCGTCAGCGGCGGCGGCTGGTTCGTCACGTCGTCGGTCACGCCCAATCCTTCTATCGTCAGAAAGCCACGAATCCGAGGCTGTCGGCTAGATATAGCCAAGCCATGCAGCGCGCGCGATGAAAATACCGGCCGATACAATCGGCCATTATACGAAAAAATTGAGGAGAACGGCTGCAATGCAAAGCTGGCGCTTGCAGCCGCAAAGTCTCCACCCTATAGCAGCGCCTTGAGATGACCGACGCTTCGTCCCCCTATCCTCATCGCCATCTTCTGGGCATCCGCGACCTTTCCCCCGCCGATATCGAGCTGTTGCTCGACAGGGCGGACCGAGCGGTCGCGATCTCGCGGCAGTCCGAGAAGAAAACCTCGACGCTGCGCGGCCGCACACAGATTAACCTCTTTTATGAAGCCTCGACGCGCACGCAGTCGTCGTTCGAGTTGGCCGGAAAGCGGCTCGGCGCCGATGTGATGAACATGTCGGTTGCGAGTTCTTCGGTGAAGAAGGGCGAAACGCTCATCGATACGGCGATGACGCTGAATGCGATGCGGCCCGACATATTGATCATCCGTCACCAATCGGCCGGTGCGGCCGCGCTTCTGGCGCAGAAGGTCGGCTGCTCCGTCGTCAATGCCGGCGACGGCGCGCATGAACACCCGACACAGGCGCTGCTCGATGCGCTGACCATTCGTCGCGCCAAGGGCCCGCTGTCGAAGCTCATCGTGGCAATCTGCGGCGACATCCTGCATTCGCGCGTGGCACGTTCCAACATCATGCTGCTCAACGCGCTCGGCGCGCAGGTGCGCGTCGTCGCACCGTCGACGCTTCTGCCCACCGGCATCGAGAAGATGGGCGTCATCGTCACCCGCTCGATGGCCGAGGGCCTCAAGGACGCCGATGTGGTGATGATGCTGCGCCTGCAGCGCGAGCGCATGGAAGGCGCGTTCGTGCCTTCGGTGCGCGAGTATTTCCGCTATTTCGGCCTCGATGCGGAAAAACTGAAGGCGGCCAAGGGCGATGCGCTGGTGATGCACCCCGGGCCGATGAACCGCGGCGTCGAGATCGCCTCGGAAATCGCCGACGGTCCGCAGAGCGTCATCCAGGAACAGGTCGAAATGGGCGTCGCCGTGCGCATGGCCGTCATGGAAGCGCTGCTTGACCCGCGCCGCAATCATGAAGGCCGCGGCGCATGAGCATAACGGTCTTCGAGCGCGTCCGCATTATCGACCCGTCGCGCGGCATCGACGAAGTCGGCGCCGTCGTCGTCGACGGCCGCAAGATCGTTGCCGCCGGCAAGGCGGCGCTGAACCAGGGCGCGCCCGAGGGCGCAACCGTTGTCGACTGCGCCGGCAAGGCGATCATTCCAGGCCTGATCGACGGCCGCGTCTTCATCGGTGAACCGGGCGGCGAGCATCGCGAGACTATCGCGTCGGCAAGTGTCGCGGCGGCGGCCGGCGGCGTCACCTCCATCGTCATGATGCCCGACACCGATCCGGTGATCGACAATGTGGCGCTGGTCGAGTTCGTGCTGCGCACGGCCAAGGACACGGCCATCGTCAACGTCTTTCCGGCCGCGGCGATCACCAAGGGCCTCGACGGGCGCGAAATGACCGAGTTCGGCCTGCTGCGCGAAGCCGGCGCGGTCGCCTTTACCGATGGCCGCCACACCATATCGAGCGCGCTGGTGATGCGCCGCGCGCTGACCTATGCGCGCGACTTCGGCGCCACCATCGTGCACGAGACGCAGGATGCGGACCTCGGTTCGTCCGGCGTGATGAACGAGGGCCTCTACGCCAGCTGGCTGGGCCTCTCCGGCATTCCGCGCGAAGCCGAATCCATCCCGCTGGAGCGCGATCTGGCCCTGGCGCGGCTGACGCATGGTTCGTACCATGCAGCAAAGATCTCGACGGCGATGGCAGCAAACGCCGTCACACGTGCGAAAGCCGACGGGGCGACGGTGACGTCAGGCGTGGCGATCCACAATCTGTCGCTCAATGAAAACGATGTCGGCGAATACCGCACCTTCTTCCGTCTGACCCCACCTTTGCGCGCCGAGGAAGACCGGCTGGCGATGATCGAGGCGGTCAGGGACGGCACGATCGACATCATCGTCTCCTCGCACGATCCGCAGGATGTCGACACCAAGCGCCTGCCCTTCGCCGATGCGGCGGCCGGCGCCATCGGGCTGGAGACCCTGCTGAGTGCGGCCCTGCGGCTCTACCACAATGGCGACGTGCCGTTGCTCAGGCTTATCGAGACCCTATCCACCGCTCCCGCAAAACTGTTCGGCCTGCCCGGCGGCACGCTGAAGCCGGGCGCTGTCGCCGATCTTGCGCTTGTCGACCTCGACGAACCCTGGATCGTCAGCGAGAGCGGCATTCGTTCGCGCTCGAAAAACACCTGTTTCGAAGGCGCGCGGCTGCAAGGCAAGGTCTTGCAAACGCTGGTTGCGGGCCGCACAGTGTTCTCCGTCTGAGCCGGCTACCGCGCACCGCGCGTGATCCGGCTTGTCAGGGGGAAATGCGGGGGAAACAATGACTTACAGCCTCATCCCAGCACTCGTGTTTGGCTATTTGCTTGGCTCGATCCCGTTCGGGCTCCTGCTGACGCGCGCGGCCGGTCTTGGCGATGTGCGCAAGATCGGCTCCGGCAATATCGGCGCCACCAATGTTCTGCGCACCGGCAACAAGGGCCTTGCCGCCGCGACGCTGCTGCTCGACGCGCTGAAGGGCACGGCCGCCGCGCTGATAGCAGGCCATTTCGCGCCTGACCTGGCGATCTGGGCCGGTCTCGGCGCCTTTCTCGGTCATCTCTTCCCGGTCTGGCTCGGTTTCAAGGGCGGCAAGGGCGTCGCCACCTATCTCGGCGTGCTGATCGGCCTTGCCTGGCAGGTGGCGCTGATCTTTGCCGTCGCCTGGCTGGTGATGGCATTCCTGTTCCGTTATTCCTCGCTGGCGGCGCTGACGGCGGCGGTCATCGTGCCGATCGCCCTCTACGTCCTGAGCACACCGCAGAATGCGGCCTTGTTCGTGGTGATGAGTATCATCGTTTTCATCAAGCACCGGGAAAACATTTCGCGCCTGCTTGCCGGCACCGAGGGCAAGATCGGAGCCAAGGGGTGAGCGAGCCTGCCGCCGTGGTGAGTGGGCCGGCCGCCGGGCCGCGTCTCAGCGACCGGCAGCGGCTGAGCTGGCTGCGGCTGATCCGCACCAAGAATGTCGGCCCCGCATCCTTTCGCGACCTCATCAACCGTTTCGGTTCGGCCGAGGTGGCGCTGGAGATATTGCCGGAACTGATGATTTCAGGCGGCGCCATCCGGATCGCTCGCATCCCTTCCGTTGCCGAAGCCGAGGCCGAACTGGAATTAGCCGGAAAGGCCGGCGCCCGCTTTGTCGGGATCGGTGAAGCAGATTACCCACCCCTATTGCGCAACATGGACCATCCGCCGCCGTTGCTGGCGGTAAAGGGCAACGCAGCTGTTTTTCGGCTGCCGGGTGTCGCCATCGTTGGGGCACGCAACGCGTCGCTGGCCGGCATCAAGATGGCACGCATGCTGGCGGCCGACCTCGGCCGCGACGGCTACGCAATCGTCTCCGGCCTGGCGCGCGGCATCGACACGGCGGCGCATCAGGGCAGCCTGGCGACCGGCACGATCGGCGTCCTGGCCGGCGGCCTCGACCTGCCTTACCCGCCTGAAAATGCCGGCCTGTGCGAGGAAATCGCCGAGCGTGGCGCCATCATCTCGGAAATGCCGTTCGGCTGGCAGCCGCGCGCCCAGGATTTTCCGCGCCGCAACCGCCTTGTCGCGGGTGCGGTCCTTGGGCTGGTGGTGGTCGAGGCAGCGCAACGCTCGGGCTCCCTGATCAGCGCCAGGCTTGCCGGCGAAATGGGCCGACTGGTCTTCGCTGTACCAGGCTCACCGCTCGATCCACGCGCCGCCGGTACCAACGGCCTACTCAAGGATGGCGCCACCCTGGTCACCGACGCAGCGGACGTTTCGCGGGCAATCGCTCCGCTGACCGGCATGCGGGCGCCCGACGTGCCGCCGTTCGAAGAGCCGCCCGACTTCTCGGCCACACCACCGCCCGGCGAAAGCGACCGCGCCCGCGTCGTCGAGGCGCTCGGCCCGACGCCAGTGGCGGTCGACGAGATCATCCGCCACACCCGCCTGTACCCGGCCCAGGTGTTCATGGTGCTGCTGGAACTCGACCTCGCCGGCCGCCTCGAGCGCCATGCCGGAGGGAATGTTTCGCTGGTGTTCGGGGAGCCTTCCGTCTGACGCTGTTCGCATTTTCGCGCCGCCGAACTCCTTCGAGAAGCTCGGCGAGGATGGCCTTTTCAGCCGGCTTTCCGCTTTGCCGCGCCTGTGCTCATCTGTTCGACGCGAAGACCGGCCGGCGATTGTAGGGCAAAGGTCTGATATCCCGAGGCAAAGGTCTCAAGCAAAAGTTGGCTCTTGCCACTCGCGTCCGTTGGCACCAATCTCGCTCAGCCGCTCATCGGTGGATGTCGGCATGACAGGATCTTGCCATGACCCGCGATCAGATGCTCGCCCACCTGCGGTCCGCCGATGCCGTCGCGCGCGAGGCGGCGGCGCATGGGCACCATCCGTTCGGTTGCGTGCTGGTCGGGCCGGACGACCGCGTGCTGATGCGGCAGGGCAATCTCGACACGGTGCGCCATGCCGAGACGGAGCTCGCCCGGCGCGCGGCGGCTGCCTATGAGCCGGAGTTCCTGTGGCAATGCACGCTGGTCTCAACCGGTGAGCCCTGCGCGATGTGCACCGGAACGCTCTACTGGGCGAATATCGGCCGGCTGGTCTACGGCTTTGAGGAGACCGAGCTGCTGGCGCTCACCGGGGATCACGCAGAGAATCCGACGATGAGCCTCTCTTCGCGCACAGTCCTCGACTCCGGCCAGAAAAAGATCGAGGTCTTTGGCCCCTTCCCCGAAATCGCCGACGAGTTGCTCGCACCGCACCGCGATTTCTGGAAGCGTTGACGGCTTCCCCGCCCGTTATGGTGTGCCCTTCCCGAGAGATGGGTGACAGTTCATCGGGTGGATTTGGTGAGCGCGATGGGATTCGAACCCATGACCTACTGATTAAAAGTCAGTTGCTCTACCGGCTGAGCTACGCGCTCCCGCGGGCGAAAGGCGGCCCTCGAAATTGCGCGGAACATAGGGAGAGTGCCTCGACCGGTCAACCGGAAAAAGAGAGCTCGCAAACACGGGTGGCTTCGGCCTGTCGCGACACTTGCCAGCCGCGCCACCGGTGGGAGAACAGCCAAGGGAACACTGGCATTTCTGCCCGACAGCGGCATCCAGTCTGGGGAACAATTGTATGCGCCGCTCGTTTTCCCGGCACAGGGACGTCCGCCAAAACCATCGAGGAGAAAACCAATGAACAGAATCACAACGAGCCTTCTGGCGGCCACTCTCTCCGCCACATTCGTTGCGGCGGAGGCCGTGTCGGTTAACGCCCAATCGAACTATGTGCCGCAATCCCAGGCCGCGATGCCGGATGTGCAGACAGTCCAGTACCGGGAGTGGCGCAAGGACCGCTACAATCGCAATTTTTCGCGTGACCGCAGTTTTTCACGTGACCGCAATTTTTCCCGCAATCGCGGCGCGTATTGGAACGGCCATCGCGGCTATCGCGAATATCGCCCCGGCTATCGTCGTCACGGCGATTATTGGTTCCCGCTCGCGGCGTTCGCGACTGGCGCGCTGATCACCGGTGCCATCATCAACAACGAGAACAACCGCGTCTACGGAGGCAACGCCCACGTCCAATGGTGCTACGACCGCTATCGCAGCTACCGTGCTTCGGACAACACGTTCCAGCCGAATTACGGCCCTCGCAAGGAGTGCCGTTCGCCTTACTGATCAAGGCGCGTTTAAGTAGCTGAGATACGTTGAGTGGAGCTCGCGCCGGCAACGGCGCGGGCTTTTGATCGATTGGCCGGACGAGAACAGTTGCCGTCAACTTGCCCAGTTGATGCTCTTGAGCATCAGATAAAAGCCACCGCCGTCCTCTCTGTTGGGACAACGATAGATACCCAACCCATTGCAGATACGGGCCATCACCGCACTGAGTTCCCAACCAACCACTTCCAGCGCATTGTCCGCATCCGTCGCATAGGCTTGGGCCAGTTCGTCAATGCCATTCTGCTCTCCGAAGGATCGAACCAGCTTTGCATCGCTGAGGAGCTCGCTGGGCAGGCTTGAATTTGCCCAAGCCCACAGCCAGTTGCCGGCCTCGGTGCTCGTTGAGCCGACAATCTGGATCTCGGTGACCACCTTGGCGACCCCGTCTTGCGAGAACAGAAGCGTTCCGGCCGTCAGGTCGTAGTCATAGCGCGAGCAATCGCCGAGGCGAAACTCCTTGTTCGAGCGTGCATTTTTGGCCTTCAGCTGTTCGATAGCCTCGTCGCGCCAAGCAGGATACCAATCTGGCTGCATTCCTCGCGCCCCATCACCCACCACTGATGGCTGTTTATGACACGCTCAACGTCCGTCGCACAGCATCGCGCCAACCAGCGAGCTTGGCTACGCGCACGGAGCCATCCATGTCCGGCTGGAAGCGTCGTTCCAGCGCCCAGCTCTTCGCGAACTTCCTGGCATCCGGCCAAACGCCAGCTTTCGAGCCGGCCAGCCAGGCTGCACCGAGCGCGGTCGTCTCGAGAATGGTCGGGCGGTCGACCGGTGCATCGAGGATGTCGGCCAGACGCTGCATGGTCCAGTCCGACGCCACCATGCCGCCATCGACCCGCAACACGGTCTTGGCCGAAGCCCCCTTCCAGTCCTTGCGCATGGCGTCGAGCAGGTCGCGTGTCTGGTAGGCCACGGATTCAAGCGCGGCGCGGGCAAACTCAGCCGGGCCGGAATTGCGCGTCAGTCCGAAAATGGCGCCGCGTGCCTCGGCGTCCCAATGCGGCGCGCCGAGCCCGACGAAGGCCGGCACCAGGTAGACGTTTTGGGTCGGATCGGCTTCATCAGCCAATTTGCCGCTCTGCTCGGCCTTGCCGATCACCTTGATGCCATCGCGCAGCCATTGCACCGCAGCACCGGCAATAAAGATCGAGCCTTCCAGCGCGTAGGTCGTCTTGCCGTGCAGCCGGTAGGCAATGGTGGTCAAGAGCCGGTTCTTCGAACGCACAAGATCGCTCCCGGTGTTGAGCAGGGCAAAGCAGCCGGTGCCGTAGGTGGATTTCATCATGCCCGGCTCGAAACAGGCCTGGCCGATGGTTGCGGCGTGCTGGTCGCCGGCGACACCGAGGATTCTTATCTCGGCGCCAAAGAGATTTTTCTCCGTGATTCCATAGTCATCGGCGCAGTCTTTCACCTCGGGAAGCATTTTTTCCGGGATGTTGAGGATAGCCAGCAACTCGTCGTCCCAGGCATTTTTCTCGATGTTGTAAACCAGCGTGCGCGAGGCGTTGGTGGCGTCCGTGGCGTGGACCTTGCCGCCGGTCAGCCGCCAGATCAAAAAGCTGTCGATGGTGCCGGCGAGCAATTCGCCCTTCTCGGCGCGTTTTCTCGCGCCTTTCACCTTGTTCAGTATCCAGGCGATTTTGGTGCCGGAAAAATAGGGATCAAGCAGCAGGCCGGTCTTCTTGGTGAATGTCTTTTCCAGGCCCTGCTTCTTGAGTTTCTGGCACAGCGGCGCGGTGCGCCGGTCCTGCCAGACAATGGCATTGTGGATCGGCTTGCCGGTCGCCTTGTCCCAGATGACGACTGTTTCGCGCTGATTGGTGATACCGAGTGCCGCCACGTCGGAAGCATTCCGGCCGGCCTTCTTCAGCGCCGCCTTCACGGTCGACACCACACTCGCCCAGATATCTTCCGGATCGTGCTCGACCCAGCCGGAGGCCGGATAGTGCTGGGCGAATTCCTTTTGCCCACTGCCGGCGACCTTCATCTCGCCGTCGAACAGGATCGCCCGGGTCGAAGTCGTGCCCTGGTCGATGGCAAGGATATATCCGGTCATTATGCCTCCCCGCTTAGTCTTTTACACAAACAGGGGAGACGGCAAGATGCCGCCTCCCCCAATGTCACACGGGCGCAGACGCCCGCTTAGAACAATCTTACTTTTGCCAGCTCTTCACCAGTTCGTCGTAATTGATGGTGATCGGCTTTTCCTTCTCGTTCTCGATCTTCAGCTGAGGAGCGAGATTGCCCTTCTTGACCGCGTCGGCGTTCCAGTAGGCGAGGTCATGCTCTTCGGCCATCTTCGGACCGATGTCGCCCTGGATGCCAGCCTTTTCCAGGCGTTCCATGACCTTTTCCTGCTCAGAGCAAAGCGAGTCCATCGCCTCCTGTGCCGTCTTGGCGCCCGACGACGCATCGCCGATCGCCTGCCACCAGAGCTGTGCCAGCTTCGGATAGTCCGGAACGTTCGTTCCGGTCGGCGACCACTGAACACGGGCCGGCGAGCGGTAGAACTCGATCAGGCCGCCGAGCTTCGGAGCGCGTTCCGTGAAGCTCTTGTCCTGGATCGTCGACTCGCGGATGAGCGTCAGGCCGACATGGCTCTTCTTCACGTCGACCGTCTTCGACACCACGAACTGCGCATAGAGCCAGGCGGCCTTGGCGCGATCATCAGGCGTGGACTTGAGAAGCGTCCATGAACCCACGTCCTGATAGCCGAGCTTCATGCCGTCCTTCCAGTAGACGCCGTGCGGCGACGGAGCAAAGCGCCATTTCGGCGTGCCGTCCGCGTTCACGACCGGCAGCCCGTCCTTGACGAAGGAGGCGGTGAAGGCGGTGTAAGTGAACATCTGCTGCGCGACCGTGCCTTGCGACGGGACGGGGCCGGATTCGCCGAACGTCATGCCCTGGGCTTCCGGCGGCGCATAGGCCTTCAGCCAATCCAGGTATTTCTGGATCGAATACACGGAAGCCGGGCCATTGGTGTCGCCGCCGCGCGCGACGCACGAGCCGACAGGCTGCGACTTCTCGTTGACCTTGATGCCCCATTCGTCGACCGGAAGACCGTTCGGCAGGCCCTTGTCGCCATTGCCGGCCATGGACAGCCAGGCATCCGTGAACCGCCAGCCGAGCGAGGGGTCCTTCTTGCCGTAGTCCATGTGGCCATAGACCTTCTTGCCGTCGATTTCGCGGCCGGTGAAGAACTCGGCGATGTCCTCATAGGCCGACCAGTTGACCGGAACGCCGAGGTCGTAGCCGTACTTGGCCTTGAAATCGGCCTTGTTCTTCTCGTCGTTGAACCAGTCGTAGCGGAACCAGTAGAGATTCGCGAACTGCTGGTCGGGCAGCTGGTAGAGATCGCCGTCCGGAGCGGTCGTGAACTTGGTGCCGATGAAGTCGGCGAGGTCGAGGTTGGGGTTGGTGACGTCCTTGCCCTCATTCGCCATCCACTTGGTCAGGCTGCGCGCCTGCTGGTAGCGCCAGTGCGTGCCGATCAGGTCGGAGTCGTTGACGTAGGCGTCATAGATATTCTCGCCCGACTGCATCTGCGTCTGCAGCTTTTCGACGACATCGCCTTCGCCGATCAGGTCGTGGGTGATCTTGATGCCGGTGATCGCGGTGAAAGCGGGCGCCAGAACCTTGGACTCATAGCTATGCGTATCGATGGTCTCGGAGACCACCTTGATGTCCATGCCGGCGAAAGGCTTCGCCGCATCGATGAACCATTGCAGCTCGGCTTCCTGGCCGGCGCGATCGAGCGTCGACAAGTCCTTGATTTCGGTATCGAGGAAGGTCTTGGCTTCGTCCATTCCGGCATAGGCCTGGCCTGCTCCCCAGAGCAGGACAAGCGCAGTCGTTGATGTTAAAAATTGCCTTCGCATTTCGTTTCCTCCACTTTTCAAGTTTCAAGTGCGATCTGGAGCGGTCGTCGGCACGCGGTCGCTCCAACAGTTTCCCCCTCTATACGTAGCGGAACACGCCGACGGCGTAGACTACGGAGAGAGCGAGAGCCCACCACAGGTTGGGTCCGACAAGACCCAGCCAAGCGAGATGGATAAAGGCGCTGCCGAGCAGCGAAACGAAGAGGCGGTCGCCGCGCGTCGTCTCGAAGCGCAGGACGCCGACCCGGGGATTGCCGCCGGGCGAGGCGTATTCCCAGACCGCCATGCCACAGAGCAGCACCAGGATCGTGATGAAAAAGATCGCCGTTGGCAGCGTCCATGCCATCCAGGTGAGGTTCATGGTCATACCCTCCCCAGGGCGAAGCCCTTGGCGATGGTGTTGCGGATGAACTCGTGCGTTTGTTTCATCACACCCTCCCTAGGGCAAAGCCCTTGGCGATGTAGTTGCGGACGAACCAGATCACGAGCGCGCCTGGAAGGATGGTGAGCACGCCGGCGGCGGCGAGCACGCCCCAGTCGAGCCCGGAGGCCGAGACCGTGCGCGTCATGATCGCCGCGATCGGCTTGGCGGCGGTCGTGGTCAAGGTGCGCGCGATCAGCAGCTCGACCCATGAGAACATGAAGCAGAAGAAGCAGGCCACGCCGACGCCGCTGGCGATCAGCGGCATGAAGATTTTTAGGAAGAAGCGCGGGAAGGAGTAGCCATCGATATAGGCGGTCTCATCGATCTCCTTCGGCACGCCGGACATGAAACCCTCGAGGATCCACACCGCCAGCGGCACGTTGAACAGGCAGTGTGCCAGCGCCACCGCGATATGCGTGTCGATCAGCCCGAAGGCCGAATAGAGCTGGAAGAATGGCAGCGCGAACACCGCCGGCGGCGCCATGCGGTTGGTCAATAGCCAGAAGAAGAGGTGCTTGTCGCCGAGGAACCGGTAGCGCGAGAAAGCGTAGGCCGCCGGCAGCGCCACCGAAACCGAGATCACCATGTTCATGACGACATAGATGATCGAATTGATGTAGCCCTTGTACCAGGACGGGTCGGTGAAAATCACGATGTAGTTGGCCAGGGTCGGGCTCTTCGGCCACAGCGAAAAGGCACCCAGAATCTCCTGATTGGTCTTGAAGCTCATATTGACCAGCCAGTAGATCGGCAGCATCAGAAAGATGATGTAGATCGTCGGCACCAACCACCAGAACCGGGATTCTTCGCCGCGCCGGCGCATCAGCCGCGCAAGCTGGTCCTGCGACAATGTGCTGGCGAGCCCGCCTGAAACGGCCGTCTCGCGCACTCGGTCCTGCCTCGTCGTTCCTTCGTTGGCGCCGCTCATCTCAGCGCTCCGCATCGACATTGGTCATGACGGTGTAGAACACCCAAGACAGCAAAAGGATGATCAGGAAGTAGATGATCGACATGGCGGCCGCCGGCCCGAGATCGAACTGACCGATGGCAATCTTGACCAGGTCTATCGACAGGAACGTCGTCGAATTGCCAGGGCCTCCGCCGGTGACGACGAACGGCTCGGTGTAGATCATGAACGAGTCCATGAAGCGCAGCAGCACCGCGATCAGAAGCACGCGGTTCATCTTCGGCAGCTGGATGTAGCGGAACACTGCCCAGCGTGAGGCGCCGTCGATCTTGGCCGCCTGGTAGAAGGCATCGGGGATCGAGACCAGTCCGGCGTAGCAGAGCAGAACAACGAGGCTTGTCCAGTGCCATACGTCCATCAGGATGACCGTCACCCAGGCGTCGGTCGGATCGTTGACGTAGTTGTAGTCGAAGCCGAGCGACGACAGCGTGTAGCCGAGCAGGCCGATGTCGATGCGGCCGAACACCTGCCAAATCGTGCCGACGACGTTCCACGGGATCAGCAGCGGCAGAGCCATCAGCACCAGGCAGACCGGCACGCCCCAACCTTTCTTGGGCATGTTGAGAGCGATGAAGATGCCGAGCGGAATCTCGATGGCGAGGATGGTTGCGGAAAAGATCAGGTTGCGGACCATCGACAGCCAGAAGCGTTCCGACTCCAGGATTTCGGTGTACCAGTCCGAGCCGTTCCAGAAGAAGACGTTGTTTCCGAACGTGTCCTGCACCGAATAGTTGACCACCGTCATCAGCGGGATCACCGCCGAGAACGCCACCAGCAGGAGGACCGGCAGCACCATGAACCAGGCCTTGTTGTTCCAGGTCTTCTCCATCTAGGCCTCCATCTCGACACGCCAGGAATCGGCATAGATGTTGATGCCGGCCGGGTCGAACCGCACCTTCGGATCGGCGGGCAGGGTCTCGTCCTCACCGATCACGGCAGAGATATCGCTGCCTTCGAGCTTGGCGCGCACCACCTTGTGGCGGCCGAGATCCTCGACCTTGCTGACCTGCACGGCCATGCCTTCGCGGCCGAGCCGGACATATTCGGGACGGATGCCGAGTTCGACGGCGCCGGTGCCTGCCTTGGGTGCGCCCGGCAGTTCGATGCGCTGCGAGCCGAGCGTCGCCGTCTTGCCCTCGATCGCCACGGGCATGACGTTCATGCCGGGCGAGCCGATAAAATAACCGACGAAGGTATGGCGCGGGCGTTCGAACAATTCGGCCGGTGTGCCGATCTGCACGATGCCGCCATCATACATGACCACGACCTGCTCGGCGAAGGTCAGCGCCTCGGTCTGGTCGTGGGTCACATAGACCATGGTGTAGCCAAAGCGGCGGTGCAATTGCTTCAGCTGCGAGCGCAGCACCCACTTCATGTGCGGATCGATGACGGTCAGCGGCTCGTCGAAAAGGATGGCGTTGACGTCGGAGCGCACCAGGCCGCGGCCGAGCGAGATCTTCTGCTTCTGGTCGGCGGTCAGGCCCCTCGCCTTCTTCTTCGCCCAGGACGCCAGATCGATCATCTCCAACGTCTCGCGAACCTTGCGGTCGACATCGGCTTCCGGCACGCCGCGGTTGCGCAGCGGGAAGGCCAGATTGTCGTAGACGGTCATGGTGTCGTAGATGACCGGGAACTGGAACACCTGCGCGATGTTGCGCTCCTGCGTCGACAAATTGGTCACGTCCTTGCCGTTGAACAGCAACTGGCCGTGCGAGGGGTGCAACAATCCCGAAATGATGTTGAGCAGCGTGGTCTTGCCGCAACCGGAGGGCCCGAGCAGCGCATAGGCGCCGCCGTCCTCGAAGACATGATGCACTTCCCGCAGTGCGAAATCGGCATCCTTCTGCGGGTTCGGCAGATAGGAATGTCGGACATGGTTGACGTCGATGCGTGCCATCTCTTTGCCCTCAAGCCGCCAGCTTCGGCGCAGTCACGGCGCTGCCGTGCTCGTCGAAAACCATGATGTGGCGCGGATCGATGAACACCTCGACCACCGCGTCCGGCTCGAAATGCCTGATACCATGGGTCAGCATGACCCAGCGCGCGTCCGCGAAATCGAGATGGATGAAACTCTCCGATCCGGTGATCTCGGTGATCGTCACCTTGGCACGCACCGGCACCGCCGCCGCATTCGGCCGCTCGAGCGACAGGTGGTGCGGCTGAAAACCGATCGTGTACATGGCATCGGCAATGCCGGAGAGCTCGGCCGGCACCGGCAGGTTCACGCCGCCCTCGAGCAGGAAGTCCCGACCCTTCTTGGCGAGCACGATGGTGTTGAGCGGTGGATCGGAAAACGTCCTGGCTGTCACCAGATCTACCGGCTTGCGGAACACCTCGATGGTCGGTCCGAACTGGGTGATCTTGCCTTGCGAAAGCGTCGCCGTATTGCCGCCGAGCAGCAGCGCCTCGTGCGGCTCGGTCGTGGCGTAGACGAAGATGGTGCCGGCGGCGGCGAATATCCTGGGCAATTCGGCGCGCAGTTCCTCGCGCAATTTGTAGTCGAGATTGGCGAGCGGCTCATCGAGCAGGACCAGGCTTGCGTTCTTGACGATGGCGCGTGCCAGTGCGGTGCGCTGCTGCTGGCCGCCGGACAGGCTGAGCGGCGTGCGGTCGAGATAGGGCGTCAGCTTGAGAAGAGCGGCGGCTTCACGCACCTGGCTGTCGATCCTGGCCTGCTCGATGCCGGCCACCCGGAGCGGCGAAGCGATGTTCTCATAGACGGTCATCGCCGGATAATTGATGAACTGCTGGTAGACCATGGCGATCTTGCGCTTCTGCACCGGCACGCCGGTGACATTCTGGCCGTCGAACCAGATCGAACCGGAGGTCGGCACGTCCAGGCCGGCCATCAGCCGCATCAGGCTTGTCTTGCCGGAAAGCGTCGGTCCGAGCAGGACGTTGAGCGAGCCGTGCTGGAGCGTCAGCGACACGTCGCTTATATGCTCGACCGCGCCGACCGCCTTGGTGACGTTTCTCAGTTCCAGCATGACGCCTCCTCCCAGGCCTTCCGCATCAGCTCAAACCCCTCTTCATTCGGCAGCCGCGACATGGCGCCGGCTTATGCCGCGCATGAACTCATCGAGCGCCGCCACCTGCTCGCGGCTGAGATGCAGACCGCGCTTGGTCCGGCGCCACAATACATCTTCTGATGTGACGGCCCATTCGTTTTGAACGAGATAGCGCACCTCGGCCTCGTAGAGATCGGCGCCGAAGTTGCGGCCGAGATCGACGTTCGATTTGGCCAGCCCCAACAGCATCCTTGCGCGGGTGCCATAGAGCCGGGTCAACCGGCGAGCCAGGCGCGCGTCGAGGAATGGATAAGCGGTTTTGAGTTTCGCCACTTCGGCATCGAAACCGGTGGCCGGGAAATCGCCGCCCGGCAGCGGCGCGTTTGCCGTCCACGGCTTGCCGCGCTTGCCGAGAAAACCCTCGATCTTTTCCAGCATCGATTCCGACAGCCGGCGATAGGTGGTGATCTTGCCGCCAAAAGCATTGACGATTGGGGCGGCGCCCTCGCCGCCATCGGCCTTGAGCACATAGTCCCGCGTCGCTTCCTGCGCCTTGGATGCTCCGTCATCATAGAGCGGACGGACGGCCGAATAGGTCCAGACGATGTCCGAGCGCTTGACCGGCTGAGCGAAATATTCGCTTGCCGCGGCGCAGAGGTAATCGATCTCGGTGTCGCTGATCTTCACGTCATGCGGATCGCCGGGATAATCCTGGTCGGTGGTGCCGATCAGTGTGAACTCTTCCTCGTAGGGAATGGCGAAGATGATGCGGCCATCCTTGTTCTGGAAGAAATAGGCGCGCGGATCGTCGAACTTCCTGGCGATGACGATGTGGCTGCCCTGCACTAGGCGGACATTGTGCACATCGTTGAGCCCCACGACGCCAGACAGCACATGATCGACCCAGGGGCCGGCGGCATTGACCAGCAGTCGCGCCTTGATCTCCTCGGTCTCGCCGCTCTGCAGATCCTCGATCTGGATCGTCCAAAGGCCGTTTTCGCGGCGCGCGCCGGTCACTTTCGTGCGGGTGCGGACCGTGGCGCCGCGGTCGGCGGCATCACGCGCGTTCAGCGCCACCAACCGTGCATCATTGACCCAGCCATCCGAATATTCGAAGGCCTTCTTGAACAGCGGCTTCAAAGGCTTGCCGGCCGGATCCCTGGCCATGTCCAGCGTCCGGGTCGCGGGCAGCAATTTGCGCCCGCCAATGTGATCGTAGAGGAAGAGACCGAGCCTGATCAGCCAGGCCGGACGCAGGCCTTTGGCATAGGGCAGCACGAACCGCATCGGCCAGATGATGTGCGGCGCGTTCTTCCACAAAACCTCGCGCTCCATCAGCGCCTCTCGCACCAGGCGGAATTCGTAGAATTCGAGGTAGCGCAGGCCGCCATGGATCAATTTGGTCGAACCAGAGGAGGTTCCGCTGGCGAGGTCGTTCATCTCGGCGAGAAACACGGAAAAGCCACGACCGACGGCATCACGGGCAATGCCGCAGCCATTGATGCCGCCACCTATGACGAAAATGTCACGGATCGGAGATGCGTCCACAATTCCTCCAACGATTTCGCATTGCACCATTTTGGGCTTTTACGAAACCGTGTCGGAATTATTTCGAAATGATAACGAATGTCAAACGAAATATCACGAGCGCGTGATATCGGGCAGAAACCGCCTAGGCGAGCGACGTCTCGATCAACTGAACCTCGGCCTCCTGGCAGATCTTGCGCACTGACGGGATGTCGCAACGATCGGTGATGAAGGTGTTGACCTGCGACAGATGGCCGATGCGCACCGGTGCGGTTCGCTCGAATTTGGTCTGGTCGGAAACCAGGATGACATGCCTTGCATTGGCGATGATCGCCTGCGCCACCTTGACCTCGCGAAAATCGAAATCGAGCAAGGCGCCGTCATGGTCGATGGCGGATGCACCGATCACCGCATAGTCGACCTTGAACTGCCTGATGAAGTCGACCGCCGCTTCGCCGACCACACCGCCATCGGAACCGCGCACAACCCCGCCGGCGATCACCACCTCGATCGAGGGATATATCCGCATCCTATTGGCAACATTGATGTTATTGGTGATGACCATGAGACCGTTGTGATCGAGCAACGCCTTGCTGACCGACTCGGTCGTGGTGCCGATGTTGATGAACAGCGAGGCATTGTCGGGGATCAGCCTGGCGGCCGCACGGCCGATCGCCTCCTTCTCGTCGGCGGCGATCTTGCGTCTCGCCTCATATTCCATGTTCTCGATGCCGGAGGGATACAACGCGCCGCCATGGATGCGCGAGAGCAGCCGCTGGTCGCACAAATCGTTGAGGTCCTTGCGTATGGTCTGCGGCGTCACATTGAAGTGGGTGGCCAGATCATCGACCAGCACGCGGCCATGATCCTTGGCCATCTGGATAATCTCGGCATGGCGCGGCGACAGATACATAGGCAACCTCCCGTTTTCGTTTTTCTTGTCTATAGTCGAAAACGAAACCGATGAAAAGGCATGAGCCGGCTAATGAAATGCATGTGATTGCCAAGGTGAATACGAACGCAAACCAGATTGTGCCCGATCAATCCATTGCGCGCGCGATTTCCGTGATGACGGTGAAGGCCGTATCAACATCGGCGGCGGTCGCCTCGAACTGGCCGACCTGGAAGCGGATTGCGATCCTGCCATCGACCTTCGTCTGCGTCAGGTAGATGCGGCCATCGTCGTTGATCGCATTGACCAGGCGCAGATTGTGCTCGTCCGCGTCGGTTGCGATCTTGTGTCGGAACGAGAACAACGACAGCATCGGTTCGCTGACGATCTCGAAATTCGGCTCCCTTGCCAGCCGCGCGGCAAGCCCTTCGCTCCACGCGACATGATTGCGGATCATTGTGCGCAGGCTTTCCAGGCCATGGGCGCGCAGCAGGAACCACAATTTCAGCGCGCGAAATCGCCTGCCAAGCGGCACCGACCATTCGGAATAGTTGATGATGCCGTCGTGGCCGTGTGTCTTCAGATAATCCGGCTTGATGGCCAGCGTCCTCACATGGCTTTCGGGGTCGCGCAGGAACTGGATCGAGCAGTCGAACTGGGCGCCCAGCCATTTGTGCGGATTGAAAACGATGGAATCGGCGCCTTCGACCCCTTCCCAGAAATGCCGAAACTCCGGACAGATCATCGCCGATCCCGCCCATGCGGCGTCGACGTGAAGATAAAGCCCATGCCGCCGTGCGACCTCGACAACCGCTGCAATATCGTCGGTGCCGCCGGTGCTGGTGCCGCCGACGCAAGCGATGATGCCGGCCGGCAGCATGCCGGCTTCCCTGTCGGCGATGATTGCCGCCTCGAGTGCCGCCGTATCCATGGCGCGAAAGCGGCCGGCGACGGGAATGCGCACGAGATTGTCCTCGCCTATGCCGGACACCCAGATCGCCCGGTCAATCGAAGTATGCACCTGGTCGGAGGAGTAGATGCGCAGCCGCGCCTGCCCTGCCAGGCCTTGTCTGTTGCCTTGCCAGTCGAGCGCCCGTTCGCGCATGGTCAGCACCGCGGCCAGTGTCGCCGACGAGGCTGAATCCTGGATTACCCCGGAAAACCCTTCGGGCAGGCCGAGCGCCTGGCGCATCCAGTCGACGGTGCGCGTTTCGAGTTCGGTCGCCGCCGGCGACGTCTGCCAGAGCATGCATTGCGCGGCCATCGCCGAAACCAGATATTCCGCCACCACCGAAACCGGCGCCGCATTGGCCGGGAAATAGGCGAAGAAGCGGGGATGCTGCCAATGCGTCATTCCCGGCAGGATCTTCTCTTCGAAGTCGGCGAAGATCCGGTCCATCGGCTCGGCGTCTTCGGGCGGCGAAGCCTCAATGCTTCGAAAAATGTCGCCCGGTTCGACCAGCGGCCGCACCGGCCGCTCGCGCAGCGTATTGCGGTAGTCGGCGCCCCAGTCGGCGGCGCGCCGCGACCATTGCCGGAAATTATCATTGTTCATCCTGTCCTCCCGACATGATCCGTCGCTACCATCCATCGCGGCTGGTCTCTTTATTAATTAACGCGTGAAATAGATGCAACCGACAACGGATGCCGCACGCCTCAGCCCGGGAAATCCGGCAGGCTGGCAAAGGCCGTCTTCAGCGCATTCGACCAGCCGTCGGAGATCGTGCGGTAATACTGGTCGTCCTGGCCGATCCGCTTCTTCAATCCGACCTTGAAGGCGTCCTTCTCCAGGAACAGCAGGTCGAGCGGCAAGCCGACGGACAGGTTCGACTTCAACGTCGAATCGAACGACACCAAAAGCAGCTTCACCGTCTCGGCGAGGCTCATCGTCTTTTCGTAGGCGCGGATGATGATCGGCTTGCCGTATTTGGTCTCGCCGATCTGGAAAAACGGCGTGTCATCGGTCGATTCGATGAAATTGCCTTCGGGATAGATCATGAACAGGCGCGGCTCGCTGCCCTTGATCTGGCCGCCGAGGATGAAGGACGCATTGAAATAGGAATCCGCCTTCTCGCCGGCGGGTGACGAATTGGCGATGACCTCCTTGACCGTGTCGCCAACAATGCGGACTGTTTGGTACATCGACGGCGTTTCGAGCAGCGTGGAATGTCTTTCGGAGATCGCCTTGGTGCGCTCGTCAAGCAGGCTGACCACGGCCTGCGTCGTCGCCAGGTTGCCCGCCGACATCAAAACGATGACGCGCTCGCCCGGCTCTTCCCAGACATGCATCTTGCGAAAGGTGGAGATGGAATCCATGCCTGCATTGGTACGCGTGTCCGACATGAACACGAGCCCGCGATCGATCTTCAGGCCAACGCAATAGGTCATGGAATCTCTTCTAGAGCAATTCCAGGAAAAGTGTGAAGCGGTTTTCCGTCCGGAATTGCGTTAAAACAAGGGGATAGAGCGGTTCGGCGTTTCCTTGAAACGATGAATCGCTCGGCAGCAATCTTGCGAGGATTACTGCTCCACCGTGACGGTGACCGCAAGCTGTTCTTCCGCCTGTCCCAGCCGAATTCCCGACACCGGCGTGGCGTCGCGGTAATCGCGGCCCGTTGCCACCTTTACATAACGCTCGTCGGGTGAAATGCCATTGGCGGCATCGAAGGCAACCCAGCCGAGACCCGAAACATGCGCCTCGGCCCAGGCATGGCTGGCCGCCTGCTCGACCGTGGCTTCCAGCATCAGATAGCCGCTGACATAGCGGGCCGGAAAGCCCATGGCACGCGCCGCGGCGGCAAAGATATGGGTATGATCCTGGCAGACCCCGGTTTTCAGCGCCAAGGCTTCCTCCGCCGGCGTCGTCGCACTGGTGGTGCCGGGCGTGTAGACAACGCGCTCGCCGATGACAGCCATCAGCCGGTGCAGCCTTTCGATGTCGCTGCCCTTGCCGACCGATGCGGCGAGTTCGCGGATACCGCTGCCGATCACCGTCAATGGCGTCTCATGGCTGTACAGCCAGAGCGGCGTAAAGCCCTGGTGCGGCCCCGAGACACCCGCGGTGTCGCGTGTCACCACTTCGCCTGATGCTTCCACCGTGATGAAGTCGCGCTCGCCCTCGACGCTTAGCAGCCTTGTGTCATTGCCGAAATGGTCGACAAAGCGAACTTCTTCGCGCGCGCCTTCGATGGTCAAGGCCCAGGACAGAACGGTCTGCGTCGACCCGCTGACCGGAAGCAGCCGCAGCCGCTGCAACAGATAGTGCACCGGCGCGTCGTAGCGGTATTCGGTCCGATGGGTGATCTTCAGCCGCATGCTTCTATTCCGTTTGTGAGCACGATCTCCGGACAAACGGTTTCATTTGTCTGAGAAAACCGGCTCCCACCTTTCGGGACCATGCTCAATTGAACCGGTAATCTTGTGCGATCTCTTCGCCCAGCTTGGTGTTGTCGCGAATGAAATTGGCCAGGAATTCATGCAGCCCGGCGTCGAATATGCCCTTGATCGACCCGGCTCTCAGCATTGTCTGCGTCTTCTCGGCCGTTGCGTGGCAGGCATGGCGTTCGCCGTAATCGTCGCCGAGGAATTTCAGGTGCTCCGACAGGAAGCGATAGCAGAACATCAGCGAACGCGGCATGCGGACATTGAGGATCAGATAGTCGGCAATGTTGGTCGGCTTGTAATCGGCGTCGTAGACCCAACGGTAGGAGCGATGCGCCGAGACCGAACGCAGGATCGATTCCCACTGATAATTGTCGAGCGTCGAGCCGACCCAGGAGATCGACGGCAGCAGCACATAATATTTCACGTCGAGGATGCGCGCCGTGTTGTCCGCGCGCTCGACATAGGTGCCGAGCTGCGAGAAGTCGAAGATTTCGTTGCGCAGCATGGTGCCGTAGAACGAGCCGCGGATCAGCGCCGTCTCGCGCTTGATGGCGTCGAGTACGCTGGGCAGGTCGCGCTCGTCGATCGGCTTGGCCAGCATCCGCTTCAGCGACATCCAGGCTTCGTTGATGCTTTCCCAGGTTTCGCGCGTCAGCGCGGTACGCACCATGCGGGCATTGTTGCGGGCCGTCTCGATCGACGCCATCGTGCTCGACGGGTTCGACGTGTCGCGCAACAGGAAGTCGGCGACGTTGGCCGCGGTATAGTAAGAATATTTCTGGCTGAAGGTGACGTCGGAACCGGCGCTGAGCAGCACCGAATTCCACTCTTCCGAGGCACTCTGGGTACGAGTCAGCGCCATGCGCAAACCGGCATCGACCAAGCGCGCCATGTTCTCCGCCCGCTCGATATAGCGATTCATCCAGTAAAGCCCGTTGGCGGTGCGGCCGAGAAGCATATCAACGTGCCCCGATTTTGAGCGAGTAGCGAGTAGCGAGTAGCGAATAGGGAATGCGTCTCATGATTGCTGCGTCCCCCTGCTCGTCTCAATCATCCAGCACCCAAGTATCTTTCGTCCCGCCGCCTTGCGAGGAATTCACGACCAGCGAGCCTTCCTTCAGCGCGACACGCGTGAGGCCGCCCGGCACGATCTGGATGCGGTCGGAGACCAGCACATAAGGCCTGAGATCGACATGGCGCGGCGCCAGCCCCTTTTCCGTCAGGATCGGGCATGTCGACAGCGCCAGCGTCGGCTGGGCGATGTAATTCGAAGGTTTTGCCTGGAGTTTCTTGGCAAAGGTCTCGCATTCCTTCTTGGTCGCAGCCGGCCCGACCAGCATGCCGTAGCCGCCGGAACCATGGACTTCCTTGATCACCAGCTCGTCGATGTGCTCGAGCACGTATTTCAGGCTGTCGGGCTCCGAGCAGCGCCAGGTTGGGATGTTGCCCAGGATCGCCTTGCGGCCGGTGTAGAATTCGATGATCTCGGGCATGTAGGAATAGATCGCCTTGTCGTCGGCGATGCCGGTGCCCGGCGCATTGGCGATGGTGATGTTGCCGGCCCGATAGACATCCATGATGCCGGGTATGCCGAGCGCCGAATCCGGTCGGAAGGTCAGCGGATCGAGGAAGGAATCGTCCACGCGCCGGTAGAGCACATCGATCTGCTTGTAGCCTTCGGTCGTGCGCATCGCGACATGGCCGTCGACGACGCGCAGATCCTGGCCTTCGACCAGCTGCACGCCCATCTGGTCGGCGAGGAAGGCGTGTTCGAAATAGGCGGAGTTGAAGCTGCCGGGCGTCAGCACCGCAATGGTCGGCGCGCCCTTGGTGCTTTGCGGCCGCACCGCCGCCAGCGACTGGCGCAGAAGCTGCGGGTAGTTTTCCACCGGCCGTACCTTGATCTTCTGGAACAGCTCGGGGAACAGCTGCATCATCGTCTCGCGGTTCTCCAGCATGTAGGAGACGCCCGACGGCGTGCGCGCATTATCCTCCAGCACGTAGAATTCGTCCTCCGAGATGCGGACGATGTCGACGCCGATGATATGGGTGTAGACGCCGGCCGGCGGCCTGACCCCGATCATCTCCGGCAGGAAGGCCTCGTTCCTGGCGATCAATTCCCTGGGGACGCGCCCTGCGCGCAGGATTTCCTGGCGGTGGTAGATGTCGTCGAGGAAGGCGTTCAGCGCCTGCACGCGCTGCTCGATGCCCTGCGTGAGGCGCCGCCATTCATTGCCTGAAATGATGCGGGGAACGATATCGAACGGGATCAGCCGCTCGGAAGCTTCCTGCTCGCCATAGACGGCGAAGGTGATGCCGGTCTTGCGGAAGACGCGTTCGGCGTCCTGCATCTTCTCGGTCAGCCTGGCCGGATCCTGCTCCTTCAGCCAGCGATCATAAGCCGAATACGGTCTTCTCAATCCGGAGACTTCCGGAAGCATTTCATCGAACGCTGCCAATCGCATACTCCCCTGTGACGCCATTTCACTGACGTCGCCGGAGAAAATCAAGCGCAATCGGTGATTTGGGAGATACGGGCGACCAGTATGTTGCGCCTGCCTAAAATTGAGGCAGGTGAAATATGACCTTGATCAGCCTTTGCCTCGTGCCCGGGCAAATGCGTTTCCAGGCTAGAAAGCGCGAAACGTGACGACGGTGAACGTGTCCTTGATGCCGGGGAGAATCTGCACCTTCTCATTGACGAAATGGCCGACGTCTTCCTCGTCGTCGACGTAGAATTTGGCGAGCAGATCGTAATTGCCGGCGGTGGAGTAGATTTCCGAGGCGATCTCGGCATCGGCAAGCGCGCTGGCAACCTCATAGGATTTGCCGAGCTCGCATTTGATCTGCACGAAAAACGCCTTCATGGCTTCGTCCCGCTAAACGTCCAAGTCCAGCGGCCCTTCTGGCAGACTGGAGGCGGGCTTTCAAGCGCTGGAATGAATGCTCAGCCGGCTCGGGCCTAGGCTACCGCCTGCTGCAACTCCGCCACTGGCGTGGAACTTGTCACCGATCGCCAGTGAATATTCGCAATCGCTGAAACCGCGATGCGCTGCCAAGCGTATGTTATGATGTGTCTTCGGACAGCAGCATTTCGAGGGAAGATATTTCGCGGGATAACGGAGACAGGCCATGCGCCGCGCCTTTTTCGCAATCGCAGTCGTTCCATTCCTCTTCGCGTCGTCGGTATTGGCCGGCGATGCCGAGATCAAGGCGGGCCAGTCCGTCATCGACAGTCAGCTAAAGGCCCTCATCGCCAATGACGGCGCCACCGCCTACAGCTTCGCCGCCCCGAATGTGAAGCGGATCTTCCCGACCGTCGATGCCTTCATGAACATGGTGACCAACGGCTATCCGCCGGTGCGCAAGCCGCGGACCTATTCCTTCGGAAAGGTCGAGGAGACCGCTCCGGGTTCGATCGTCCAGCAGGTGCTGATCGTCGGCCCCGACGGCAAGGATTACGAGGCGGTCTACACGTTGCAGCAACAGCCCGACGGTACGTTCCAGATCACCGGCTGCAGCCTGCGCGCTTCGAATTCGCTCAGCACTTGAGGCCTCACAGCAACGGGATATCGCCCCTCGCCCAGCCCTCGGTGATTTCCGCGCCGCGCGCTTCGAAGGTGCCGGCCTCGATCGCAGCGCGGATGTCCTGCATCAGTTTCTGGTAGTAGGACAGGTTGTTCCACGTCAAAAGCATTGCGCCGAGCGCTTCTTGAGAGCGCACCAGATGATGCAGATAGGCGCGTGAGTAGTCCCGGGCGGCCGGGCAGTCGCTTTCCTCGTCGAGCGGCCGTGGATCGTCGGCATGGCGGGCGTTGCGCAGATTGACCTTGCCGCGCCTTGTATAGGCAAGGCCGTGGCGGCCGGCCCGTGTCGGCATCACGCAGTCGAACATGTCGATGCCGCGCGCCACCGATTTCAGGATATCGTCGGGCGTGCCGACACCCATCAGATAGCGCGGCTTGTCCGCTGGCAGTTCCGGGCAGGTGATGTCGAGCATCTCGAGCATCACCGCTTGCGGTTCGCCGACGGCCAGGCCGCCGACCGCATAGCCCTTCAGCTCCATCGCGCTCAGCGCCTGCGCCGAGCGCTCCCGCAGGGCCGCGTTGTCGCCGCCTTGCACGATGCCGAACATCGCCTTGCCCGGCTGATCGCCGAACGCCGTCTTGCAGCGCTCGGCCCAACGCAGCGACATCTCCATGGCGCGCTCGATCTCCTTCATCTCGGCCGGCAGCGCCGTGCATTCGTCAAGCTGCATCTGGATATCGGAATCGAGCAATCCCTGGATCTCTATCGAACGTTCCGGCGACATCTCGTAGGCGGCGCCATCAATATGCGAGCGGAAGGTGACGCCCTTTTCGGTCAGCTTTCTCAGCTTCGACAGCGACATCACCTGGAAACCGCCGCTGTCGGTTAGGATCGGATGCGGCCAGCGAGCGAATTCATGCAAACCGCCGAGCCGCGCCACACGCTCGGCGCCGGGCCGCAGCATCAGATGATAGGTATTGCCCAGGATGATGTCGGCGCCGACACCGCGCACCTGGTCCATATACATCGCCTTGACGGTGCCGCCGGTGCCGACCGGCATGAAGGCCGGCGTGCGGATTTCGCCGCGCGGCATGTCGATCACGCCGCGCCGCGCCTTGCCGTCGGTTGCCAGAACCTTGAAGCTGAACGGCTTAGCCATTGAATTCCTTGTCGTGGATCGGGGCGTCCGGCGCCTGATTGTCGAGCGACTGGCGGTCGCTCGTCTCCGCTCGGAAAAGCAGGCTTGCGTCGCCATAGGAATAGAATCTGTAGCGGTTCTCGATCGCATGGGCATAGGCCGCACGCATCGTGTCGAGGCCGCTGAAGGCCGAGACCAGCATGAACAGCGTCGAGCGCGGCAGATGGAAATTGGTCATCAGCACGTCGGCCGTGCGAAAACGGTAACCGGGCGTGATGAAGATATCGGTCGGACCGGACCACGCAGCCAGAGTACCGTCCTCACGCGCCGCACTCTCCAGCAGACGCAGCGAGGTCGTGCCGACGGCAACGATACGCCCGCCCCTTGCTCTTGCGGCATTCAGGGCGTCCGCAGTGGCTTCGCTGACCGAACCGGTCTCGGCATGCATCTTGTGGTCGGCGGTGTCGTCCGCCTTCACCGGCAGGAACGTGCCGGCGCCGACATGCAAGGTGACGAAGCGGCGTTCGATGCCCTTGCTGTCAAGCGCTGCAAAAAGCTCCGGCGTGAAATGCAGGCCCGCGGTTGGTGCCGCGACGGCGCCTTCCTCGCTTGCATAGATGGTCTGGTAGTCGGCCCGGTCGCGTTCGTCGTCGTCGCGTTTCGAGGCGATGTAGGGCGGCAGCGGAATGTGGCCGACCGCGTGCAGCGCCTCGTCGAGGAACGGCCCCGACAGATCGAAGCCAAGCAGCGCTTCGCCGCCCTCGCCTTTCTCGATCACCGTGGCGTCGAGCTGACCGAGCAAACAGGAATTGCCGTCATGGCCGAAATGGATGCGGTCGCCGGCGGCAATGCGCTTGCCCGGCCGCATGAAGGCCAGCCAGCGGTCCGGCGCCATGCGCATATGCAGCGTGGCTTCGACCTGCGCTGTCGCTTCGCCTCGCCTCCGGATGCCTTTGAGCTGCGCTGGAATGACCTTGGTGTCGTTGAACACCAGCACGTCGCCGGCCCTGAGCAAGGACGGCAGGTCGCCAACCCTGCGGTCGTCGAACCCTTCGCCGGGTTTGACCACCAGCATCTTGGCGCTGTCGCGCGGCTCCGCCGGACGAAGCGCGATGCGCTCCTCCGGCAAGTCGAAGTCAAAGAGATCGACGCGCATCAGTAGAGCCGGACGAGCAGCGCTCCGGCCAGCAGCAGCACCGCGCCGGCAACGCGGCCGAGCGAGATTTCACGCACCGCGACGCCGAGGAAGCCGACGCGATCGATGAGCATGCCGGCCAGCAACTGGCCGGTGACCAGAAACGCCATCAGCGCGGCCGCACCTATGCGTGGCGTGAGAATCGTCGACAGCGTGACATAGAAACCGCCCAGCATGCCGCCGGCCACGAACAGCCAGGGCGCCGGCGCCTTCCAGTCGAGCGAGATGCCTTGCAGCTTCACCACCGTGACGGAGATGATACCGAGCACGATCGCGCCCGACAGGAACGAAAACGCAGCCGCCGCGACCGGGAGGCCCAGGCCGCGCGCCAGCTGCGAATTGATCGGCGCCTGAATGGCAATGAAGGCGCCGGACAGGATGCCGAGAAGCGACCAGACGACGCCCATCATTGTCGTTTGCCCTTACTTGACGTCGGCCGCGACCTTCAGCGACACGATCTTGTCGGGATCCTGCACCGGCTCGCCGCGCTTGATCTTGTCGACATTGTCCATGCCTTCGATGACCTGGCCCCAGACCGTGTACTGGCGGTTGAGGAATGCGGCATCGTCGAAGCAGATGAAGAACTGCGAATTGGCCGAGTTCGGGTTCTGCGAGCGGGCCATCGAGCAGGTGCCGCGAGCATGGTTGGCGTTGGAGAATTCAGCCTTCAAATCCGGCTTTTCAGAGCCGCCCATGCCCGCGCGGGACGGCGCGAAGGAAGGCTTGCTCGAATTGCCGAACTTGACGTCGCCGGTCTGCGCCATGAAACCCTCGATGACGCGGTGGAAGACCACGCCGTCATAGGCGCCTTCCCTGGCCAGTTCCTTGATGCGGGCGACATGGCCGGGCGCCAGGTCGGGGAAAAGTTCGATGACGACCTTGCCCTTGGTCATTTCCATGATGAGCGCGTTCTCGCGATCCTTGATTTCGGCCATGTCAGATATCCTTTTGAGAAAACAGAGTTATTCGACAATTTACTTGTCGGCGGCGATGCGCACCTTAATCATCCGGTCGGGATCGGTGACCGTGCCGTTGTCCGCCTGGTCGCCCTTCTTGATTTGGTCCACCAGTTCCATGCCGCTGACGACATTGCCGACGATCGTGTACTGGCCATCGAGGGGCGGTGCCGGAGCGAACATGATGAAGAACTGCGAATTGGCCGAATTTGGGTCCTGCGAGCGGGCCATACCGACCACGCCGCGCTTATAATGTTCGGTCTGTGAGAATTCGGCCGGCAGGTCGGGCAGGTCGGAACCGCCGGTGCCGGCGGCCTCGGCGCTGAAACCCTTTTTCATATTGCCGAACTTGACGTCGCCGGTCTGCGCCATGAAGCCGTCGATGACGCGATGGAAGGCGACGTTGTCATAGGCGCCTTGGCGCACCAGCTTCTTGATCTGCTCGACATGCTTTGGCGCAAGATCGGGCCTCAGCGCAATGGTGACGTCGCCGTCCTTCAGCGTGATGATCATTGTGTTTTCCGGGTCGGCGGCGAAAGCCGAGACCGACACAGCCACAAGACCGGCGAGCACGACAAGGAACGAGGCTAGCTTTTTCAGCTGCATGGTTTTCTCCGAAAACTTACTTCTTGAACTTGGCTGTGAGCGCACCGGCAACCGCCGCCGGCACGAAGGGGCGAATGTCGCCGCCCATCGAGGCAATCTGGCGAACAAGTGTGGCGGTAATGGTGCGTACCGAAGGACTGGCGGGCAGAAAAACCGTCTGCAGTTGAGGCGCCATGGTCTCGTTCATGCCGGCCATCTGCATCTCATAGTCGAGGTCGGTGCCGTCGCGCAGGCCGCGGATCATGATCGAGGCGCCCTGCTTCCTGGCGGCGTCGATGACCAGCCCGTCGAAGGCGACGACCTTGATGCGGGCACCGTCGCTGCCGAATTCCGTCTTCGTCGCCGTCTCGATCAGCTTCACCCGCTCCTCGAAGGAAAACAGCGGTTGCTTGCCCGGATGGATGCCGATCGCCGCATAAACGATATCCGCCACGGCCAGCGAGGCCTTCAGCACATCGAGATGGCCGTTGGTCAGCGGGTCGAAGGAGCCGGCATAGAGGGCGATGCGTTCAGTCATGGCAGGTGCTTCTAATGCATGATCCCAAAAAGTGGAAACCGGTTTTTGGAAAAGATCATGCTCAAATGAAAGCTAGAGCCCGTTCCGTCTTCCGTCCATCAAGATGTAACAGGCTCTAACGAGCCTCTCTCGCAAAGGCAAATCCGATCGGCGCGCCGGCCGTGAACCTTTTCCGGCACATGAACGACAGATGAACACGCTGATCACGAAGCCTTCACGCAGCGTTCACTAGGTGGCACCTTAATAAGATGAAACCAAAATCCCATCTATCCGTTGTTAGGCGCAGGAGAACACGCACATGCTGATCTACATGCTCGCCACCGCAATGACCGTCGCCATGCTGATCGCCACCGTATTTGGGCTGCATCAGGAGGCGCAACGCATCCGCGTCAAGGCAAACACCAAGCGCTTCGAAGGCTTCGGCCCGCGCAAGCCATATCGTCACTACTGATAAAGCCTGAACTTGCTGCCGCGCCGGCCACCTGGCCGGCGTTGCTATGTCAAAACCCGGGTGCCGGACTTAGTCCGTACCCTCCGGACCGGCGTCAGGCGCCGGAGCGGCATCAGCACCGCCCTCGACCGTCTCATCGCTTTCTTCGTCCGCTTGCGGTTCCGAGATCCGCTCGACCGAAACCACCTTTTCGCCTTCAGCCGTGTTGAAGATGGTCACGCCCTTGGTGGCGCGGCTGGCGAAACGGATGCCGTTGACCGGAACCCGGATGACGGTGCCGCCGTCCGACACCAGCATGATCTGGTCGTCATTGCCGACCGGGAACGTCGCCACCAGCCTGCCAATCTCGGCTGCCTTCGACACATCGGTGGCGCGGATGCCTTTGCCGCCGCGTCCGGTCAGCCGGAAATCATAGGACGACGAACGCTTGCCGTAGCCGAACTCGGTGACCGTCAGCACGTACTGTTCGTGCGCCTTGAGCTCTTCGTATCGGTTGTCGGAAAGCTCCGTCTCCTCGCCGATCTCCTCATTGGTCAGCGCGATCTCTTCCTCTTCGCCGGTCGTTTCCGTGGCAAGCCGCCGCTCCGCCGCCGCGCGCTTCAGGTAAGCGGCGCGTTCCGCTGGCGAAGCATCGACATGCTCTATCACCGACATCGAGATGATGCGGTCGGTCTCGGCCATGGTTATGCCGCGCACACCGACCGAATTGCGGCTCTGGAAGACGCGCACGTCGCCGACGGAGAAGCGTATGCACTGGCCGGAACTGGCGGTCAGTAGCACGTCGTCCTTGTCGGTGCAGGTCTCGACGCCGAGGATCTCGTCGCCTTCTTCCTCCAGCTTCATGGCGATCTTGCCGTTGCGGTTGACCTGGACGAAGTCGGATAGATCGTTGCGGCGCACGGTGCCGCGCGTGGTGGCGAACATCACGTAAAGTTCGCCCCAGCTGGCCTCGTCCTCCGGCAGCGGCATGATGGTGGTGATGCGCTCGCCCTGCTCCAGCGGCAGCATGTTGATCAGCGCCTTGCCGCGTGACTGCGGATTGCCGATCGGCAGCCGCCAGACCTTTTCCTTGTAGACGATGCCGCGCGAGGAGAAGAACAGCACCGGCGTATGGGTGTTGGCCACGAACAGCCGGGTGACGAAATCCTCTTCCTTGGTCGACATGCCGGAGCGGCCCTTGCCGCCGCGACGCTGCGCCCGGTAGAGCGACAGCGGCACGCGCTTGATGTAGCCGGAATGGCTCACCGTCACGACCATGTCCTCGCGCTGGATCAGGTCCTCGTCTTCCATGTCCGAACCGCCGTCGGTGAGTTCGGTGCGGCGCGGCGTGCCGAACTCGTCGCGCACGGCAGCAAGCTCGTCCTTGACGATCTGCTGGACGCGCGCGCGGGACGACAAAATGTCCAGGTAATCGATGATTTCGGCGCCGATCGTGTTCAACTCGTCGGCGATCTCGTCGCGGCCGAGCGCGGTCAGGCGCTGCAGGCGCAGTTCGAGGATGGCGCGCGCCTGTTCCTCTGACAGATTGTAGGTGCCGTCTTCGTTGATGCGGTGACGCGGGTCATCGATCAGGAGGATCAGCGATTCCACGTCGCCAGAGGGCCAGCGCCGCTCTATCAACTGCTCACGCGCCGTCTGCGGATCCGGCGCGGTGCGGATCAGCTTGATGATCTCGTCGATGTTGGCGACTGCGATGGCGAGACCGACCAGCACATGGGCGCGGTCGCGCGCCTTGCGCAGCAGGAATTTCGTCCGCCTTGTGATCACCTCCTCACGGAAGGCGACGAACGCCTTCAGCATATCGGTCAGGTTCATCACTTCCGGCTTGCCGCCGTTCAGTGCCACCATATTGGCGCCGAAGGAGGTCTGCAGCGGCGTGAAGCGGTAGAGCTGGTTGAGGATGACGTCGGCAACGGCGTCGCGCTTCAACTCGATGACGACGCGGTAGCCCTGGCGGTCGCTCTCGTCGCGGATATCGGAAATGCCCTCGATGCGCTTGTCGCGCACCAGTTCAGCCATCTTCTCGATCATCGACGACTTGTTCACCTGGTAGGGAACCTCGGTGATGATGATCGACTCGCGGTCGTTGCCGCGCTGTTCGATGTTGACCTTGCCGCGCATGACGATGGAGCCACGGCCGGTCGAATAGGCGTTGTAGATGCCCGAACGGCCAAGCACGATGCCGCCGGTGGGGAAATCCGGTCCCGGAATGATCTCCATCAACGCCGGCAGGTCGATCGCCGGATTGTCGATGAGGGCGATGGCGCCGTTGCAGATTTCGCTGAGATTATGCGGTGGAATGTTGGTCGCCATGCCGACGGCGATGCCGCCCGAGCCGTTGACCAAAAGGTTGGGAAACCGTGCCGGCAGAACCTTCGGTTCGCTGCCCGACGCGTCGTAAGTGTCCTGGAAATCGACGGTATCCTTGTCGATATCCTCCAAAAGCTCGTGTGCGACCTTGGTCAGCCGCGCTTCCGTGTAGCGCATCGCCGCAGGCGGATCGCCGTCGATGGAACCGAAATTGCCCTGCCCGTCGATCAACGGAACGCGCAGCGACCAGTCCTGCGCCATGCGCACCAAGGCGTCATAGATGGAGGTGTCGCCATGCGGATGGTATTTACCCATCACGTCGGCGACCGGACGCGCCGACTTCACATATTTGCGGTTCCAGTGGTAGCCGCTCTCATGGGCGGCGAAGAGAATGCGGCGATGCACCGGCTTCAGGCCGTCGCGCACGTCCGGCAGCGCACGGCTGACGATCACGCTCATAGCGTAATCGAGATAGGAGCGCTGCATCTCCTCGACGATGGATATCGGCTCGATGCCGGTGGGGCCGCCGTCGGCGCCGCGCGGTGTCTTCTGGTCGGTCAAATCGGATCACAATCTAATCAGGAATCACTTGGTGCTTATATAGGAAGCAAGCCCGAAACTCCAACCTTCACGGCACTTTTCCAGTGTCATTTTCGGTGGTAATTTCAAATGGATACCGCTGATTGCGACGATATGGCCAAGGCAGTTTTCGCCGCCCTGACGCAAAAGCCTGCGTGTCTGCCTTGGCGGGCATGGGGCCGATTCACGAAGCAGAAACGGCCCATGCGCCACGGCGGCTGCGATACTGGCCCGGCGTCTCCCCGATGATCCGCCGAAAACGACGATTGAAGGTCGACAGATCGTTGAAGCCTGCCTCGAAGGCGATCGCCGAGACCGCATCGTTCGACAGGCGTAGCCGCACCGCCGCCCTGTGCAATCGCGTCCTGAGCAGGAATTGGTAGGGCGTCATGCCCGCCACCTGCCGGAAGATGCGCAGGAAGTGATACGGACTGGTTGCTGTCTCATCGGCAAGCGCTGAAAGCGAGACAGGCCCATCGGCGTCCAGTTCGATCCGCCGCACTGCCTCGGCCACCCGTTTCTGATCGCGGCGGCTGGGCGCGCGCCCGACATGCGTAGCGCCAGAGGCTGTAGCCACGGCAGCACCGGCCAAGCGCAGGGAAAGTTCCTCGAAGGCGTCGATGTAGGCCATCTCGCGCGCGGTCTCCGCTTCGGCCAGGAGCGGCGCCAGTACCGGCAAAGGCGGCAGGCGCGCCGCCTCGAAAGCCAGCTTCCTGGCGCCCGGAACGCCAGCTGCGATCCGTTCCATGTAAGCCGGCTCGAAATGGAACGAGAGGCAACGGTCGCCGCTGCCATGCTCGTGCCCGCATTCGTAACATGTGCCGGGATTGCCGAGCAGGAGCGCGCCGGGCGCCAGCATCGCCGTGCCTTGCTGGGCGCGGTAGCGAAACGTGCCGCTGGTGACCGCAGCGACGCAGAAATCCTGATGCGCTTCCTCGAACGGCCGGTCGCCGGCGCCGGCCGTGCAAATGACGTCCGTCACGTGCCAACCGGCTCCGAATGCGAGACTATGCGTGGTCGTCGTCATAGTCGAAATATAGCAATTTTTCCCAAGCCCAGAACCCCGTCACCGCCTAGTCCTAACGGTCTCCTGACAAGAAGAGACCGCAGCCATGTTCGATCAATCCTCGTTTGCCGAAGCCCTGCATAGCTCCGGACCGATCGAAGGGCTTGCCGAAAAACTGAGCCTTTACGGCCGCTTCGTCGGCGCCTGGACGTTTGAGGCCTCGCGCCACCTCGAGGACGGCACTGTGCTGACAGGGCGTGGCGAGGTGCATTTCGGCTGGGTGCTGGAAGGCCGGGCGATCCAGGACGTGTGGATCCTGCCCGCGCGGGACGCCGGTCCATCGCCATCCTTGGGCACATGGACTTTTTACGGCACGACGCTGCGCGTCTATGATCCCGGTGCGGATGCCTGGCACATCTTCTGGAGCGACCCGCGCAACCAGTATTTCAGCCGCCAGCTCGGCCGCGCCGAGGGTGACACGATCGTGCAAGTGGGCGCCGACGACACCGGCAGCTCGGTACGCTGGAGCTTTTCACGCATCACCGAAAACTCCTTCCGCTGGCTGGGCGAACGCTCGCAAGACAATGGCGCGACATGGCGGCTGGAAGTCGAGTTCCTGGCGCGGCGAGCGGTTTGATCTCCGAGGATTGCAGCAGCCCAGAATAAAAGCGTCGCGATCCTTCGCGCTGCCCTCTGTCCCGCATCAACCACTTTCTCACGAACGGTTCCCACCGAACGGGCTTTGCTCTACCAGTATTCTGGCACGGGCACAGCCCGGCGGGAGGGTCAGAGATGCCGAGTTTCGACAGCCTGTTCAACGCTTTCGTCACCATTCTCGTGACCATCGACCCGCCCGGCCTGGCGCCGCTGTTCCTCGCCGTGACGCGCGGCATGAACCGCGAGGAGCGCCAGCAGGTTTCGGTGCGCGCCTCGATCATCGGTTTCCTAGTGATGGCGCTGTTTGCGGTTGCCGGGGCCTCGATCCTGTCGGTGTTCGGCATAACGTTGCCGGCCTTCCGCGTCGCCGGCGGTTTCCTGCTGTTCTTCATCGCCTTCGAGATGGTGTTCGAGCGCCGGCAGGACCGCAAGGAGAAGATCGGCGACGTCGCCATCACCAAGGACATGATCCACAACATCGCCGCCTTCCCGCTGGCGATCCCACTGATCGCGGGCCCTGGTGCCATTTCGGCAACTGTGCTGCTTTCCGGCTCGTTTCAAGGCTTTGCCGCGCAGGCGGCGCTGGTCGGCATCATCTTCGTCTGCCTCGCCATCACCTATCTGGTGTTCGTGCTGTCGGAACGCATAGACCGCATCCTCGGCCAGACCGGCCGCTCGATCCTGACCCGTCTGCTTGGCGTCATCCTGGCGGCACTGGCTGTGCAATTCGTCGCCGACGGTATCAAGGCGCTGGTAGCAGGCTGAGAGGCTGACGCGGCGAGAACCCGAAGCCGGTTCTATTTCGCCGTCGTGTCGATGACCTCGAAATCGTGGGTAATCGTGGCGGTCTCGGCCAGCATCGCGGAGGCCGAGCAATATTTTTCGATCGAAAGGTCGATCGCGCGTTTCACCTTGACGCTGGAGAGTGCCCTGCCCTTGACGACGAAATGCATGTGAATGCGGGTGAACACTCTTGGCTCGGTTTCGGCCCGCTCGGCATCAAGCTCGACCACGCAGTCCTCGACCGCCTCGCGGCCCTTTTCGAGGATATGCACGACATCATAGGCCGAACAGCCACCGGTGCCGATCAGCACCAGCTCCATCGGGCTTGGACCCGGCGTCCTGCCTTCCGGTCCGTGCGCTGTTCCGAGCACGACCATGTGACCGCTGCCGGATTCCCCGACGAAGGTGCGCTCCTCGACCCACTTTACGCGCGCTTTCACCCAACTCGTCCTCTCACCGTATTTCGTTGATCGGCCCGGTCAGCCTCAATCACGATGCAAAACCCCGAAAGTCCATGAACGACTCTCGGGGCACTGTGTCTGACATAACTGTTGCGATCAGAACGGGATTTCGTCATCCAATTCGCGCGACGAACCACCGCCGCCGCCGCTCTTGGCACCGCCGCCACCGCGATTGAAGCCTTCGCTCGGGCTGGACTGGCCGAAATCGGAACCACGGCTGCTGCCGCCACCGGTATAGCCGCCGACCTGACCGCCCTCGCCCTGTCCGCGTGCGTCGAGCATCTGCAGCTCACCGCGGAATTTCTGCAGAACGACTTCCGTCGTGTACTTGTCGGCACCGGTCTGGTCCTGCCATTTGCGCGTCTGCAACTGGCCCTCGACATAGACCTTCATGCCCTTCTTTAGATACTGCTCCGCCACCTTGGCGATGCCCTCATTGAAGATGACGACGTTGTGCCACTCGGTTTTTTCCTTGCGTTCGCCGGAATTCTTGTCGCGCCAGCTTTCCGATGTGGCGATGCGGATGTTGACGACCGGTTCACCCGAATTCAGGCGACGGATTTCGGGATCCGCGCCGAGATTGCCGACCAGAATGACCTTGTTGACGCTACCCGCCATGATATTTCTCCGCGCTCATCCGAAAGAAATTTTTGTCGCAGCACCTTACAGGCTGCAGGCGATCGCCGCTTGCCATGGCTGCCTTTACCCACAAGGTTTTTGTTCCCTTTTCGTTCTTATCCGCATCGCTGCTTATTGTCAAGGAATGGCAGCAACGCCGAAGCCGATCATATGGGCCTGAAAAGACCGCTTGCCAAATCAATAAGTATGCACTTATGCTTTTGGCATGATCGAAGCAGAGATTTTTCGCGCACTGGCCGACCCGACGCGCCGCGCCGTCTTTGAGCGGCTGGCCGCCGGCGAGATGAGCGTGTCGGAATTGCGCACCGGGGTGACGGTGTCGCAGCCCGCGGTGTCGCAGCATCTGGCGGTGCTGCGTGGCGCCGGGCTGGTGGTCGAGCGGCGAGCCGGCCGCAACGCCTATTACCGCGCCGATCCGCAGGGGCTCGCCCCCTTGCTCTCCTGGATCGAACGCTACCGGACCTTCTGGCCGGAGCGCATCGAAAGGCTGAAGGCGGTTTTGAAGGACATGGATCAATGAAGAAGGCGGGATCAACGACCAACCACGGCCAAGGCGACGCCCCGGATGCGCTCGAGTTCGAGTACGAGCTTGCCGAGCCGCCGGAAAAGGTCTGGCGGGCCCTGACCGTACCGGAATTGCTGGCCGCCTGGATGATGCCGAACGACATCAGCCCCGAGATCGGCAACCGTTTTGCCTTCGCCGGACCGGACACGCCGATCGAATGCGAAATCCTCGACGCCGAACCCGAGAAGCTGCTGCGCTATTCCTGGCGGGAGCAGCCGGGCGACGCCGCCAGGCAGGGGCCGCTCGACAGTACCGTCACCTTCACACTTGCCCGAACCGTTTCCGGCGGCACGCATCTGCGCATCGTCCATGACGGCTTTGCCCGCAAGACCATGCCTGCCGTCGCCATGGCAGGCGCCGGCTGCCGGGTTTCGCTCGGTGCGAACAGGTCATCTAAGCCAATCGCCGCAAACACGCCTCGCCTCCTGCTTCGCGCGGCCTGAAAACAAAACGGACGGAGAGAGACAATGAGCGGTGTTGCCAGTCTGGTGCCGATGGTCATCGAGCAATCGAGCCGCGGCGAACGTGCCTTCGACATCTTTTCGCGGCTGCTGCGCGAGCGCATCATCTTCATCAATGGCGAGATCAACGATGACATCTCGGCGCTGGTCTGCGCGCAGCTTTTGTCGCTGGAATCGGACAATCCCGACAAGGAGATCTCGCTCTACATCAACTCGCCGGGCGGCGTGGTGACCAGCGGATTCGCCATCTACGATACGATGCAATATATTAGCTGCCCGGTGTCCACCGTATGCATGGGCTTTGCCGCCTCGATGGGCTCGTTCCTGCTGATGGCAGGCACACCGGGGCGTCGGATTTCCCTGCCGAATGCCACCATCCTGCTGCATCAGCCGCTGGGCGGGTTCCAAGGCCAAGCCTCCGACATCCAGCGCCATGCCGAGCGCATCGGCCGGACGAAACGGCACATGGCCGAACTTTACGCGCAGCATTGCGGCCGCAGCTATGAAGAGGTGGAACGCACGCTCGACCGCGACCACTTCATGACCGCCCGCGAGGCCCAGTCCTGGGGCATCGTCGACCATGTTTTCGACACGCGAAAGAAAGCGGCGTAAGCTAGGGTCGGATCGGAGACCGTCCGGCAGTTAGTCGAAGATTTGACGATGCCGGTCTGGTTCCATCGGCGACGCGCCACTATAGTCCTGCGATGACCGACACTCATCAGTCCAGATCATTGCACCGCGTCATCGCCGTTGTAGCGCTCGCCATTGCGGGCCTCATCAGCGGCGCGGCACTTGCCGACGACAGTTCGTCGTCGACGCAAAAAAGCGCCCTTCCCGGCGTAACCGGCGACTACCGCATCGCCAAGCCGGCTCCCGAGCCGGACGATGCGCTGCCAGCCGGCGAGAACGGTACATTCAAGATCGGCGATACCGATGTCAGGATTTCCGGCAGCATCACCGTCGATGTCGGCGCCGGCTCGATCGGGCCGCCGCGCCACTGACAGCGCGTGTCGCGCTGCGCCTGTCGCCCACAAGACAATCCGCACATGAAAACGGCCCCGCCGTGCTTTGCGCAACGGACGGGGCCTTTTTGGATCTCAAATCCAATTTTACCGGGAGTGTACTGCCGGCGTTTGATTTCGGATGCACCGCGGCATTCAGCCGACGATCCGACTAGTAGTCTCTGATTTTTACGAGAGATGGCAGGTCACGGTTTGCCGGCTGGCGAAAACGCTGAACCCTGGCACTTATGCCTGCCTCGGCTCCAGTGACAACTGGAACCCTGGGGGACGATCCGGTGGCGTCATAGCTCCGCTCCTCTGTCCGTTGCGATTGTTGTCAATTCGAAGCACAAATCGCAAATGCCTGCGGCGTCTCGCAGGCCACCTTTGGGCGGCGAGGCCATCGAAAGACGGCCGGCTTCGTTGACTGCTGGAGACTGCTCCCCTCAGTTGGTGGCGTCAACCATCAATAGCCGGTTACCGAAAAATGTGATCGCCGGGAGGTTACGTGCAAGTCAGTTTTTGCACAGCTTTGTCAGGAGCGTGTTCGGCCTTTGTTCTTTCCGCTTGCCCGTTCACGCGAAAGACGCTTAAACGCTCTCGTCGGGAATTGTGGCGTATCTCGACGTGGCGGCAAAACTACCTACATAGGGGATGGCCGGGAAAACCCGCCATTCCAGGAAATTCCAGATTCTGAGGCGGCGACCGGCTATGGCCGACCATAAATATCTTTCCATTCGCGGGGCGCGCGAACACAATCTGAAGAATGTCGATCTCGACTTGCCGCGTGACAGCCTGATTGTCATGACCGGCCTGTCGGGGTCCGGCAAGTCATCGCTGGCCTTCGACACGATCTATGCCGAGGGCCAGCGCCGCTACGTCGAAAGCCTGTCGGCCTACGCGCGGCAATTCCTTGAGATGATGCAGAAGCCTGACGTCGACCAGATCGACGGCCTGTCGCCCGCCATTTCCATCGAGCAGAAGACCACCTCGAAGAACCCGCGTTCGACGGTCGGCACCGTCACCGAGATCTACGACTATATGCGGCTGCTTTTTGCGCGCGTCGGCATACCCTATTCGCCGGCCACCGGCCTGCCGATCGAGAGCCAGACGGTTTCGCAGATGGTCGACCGCGTGCTGGCGATCGAGGAAGGCACGCGCCTGTTCATCCTGGCGCCGATGGTGCGCGGCCGCAAAGGCGAGTACCGCAAGGAATTGCTGGAACTGCAGAAGAAGGGCTTTCAACGCGTCAAGGTCGACGGCGTCTTCTATGAGATCGCCGACGTGCCGGCGCTGGACAAGAAGTACAAGCATGACCTCGACGTCGTCGTCGACCGCATCGTCGTGCGCGGCGATCTGGCGACGCGGCTCGCCGATTCCATCGAAACGGCGCTGAAGCTGGCCGATGGGCTGGCGGTCGCCGAATTCGCCGACAAGCCGCTCGATTCCAGCCAGACCGGCGAGGATTCGGTCAACAAGTCGAAGAACGAGACGCATGAGCGCATCCTGTTCTCGGAAAAGTTCGCTTGCCCGGTCTCCGGCTTCACCATTCCGGAAATCGAACCGCGCCTGTTCTCGTTCAACAACCCGTTCGGCGCCTGCCCGACCTGTGACGGTCTCGGCAGCCAGCGCGCCATCGATGGCAATCTGATCGTGCCGGACGAGAACATCTCGCTGCGCGACGGCGCCGTCAGCCCGTGGGCGAAATCGACTTCCCCCTATTACGCGCAAACGCTGGGAGCGCTGGGCAAGGCCTATGGCTTCAAGCTTGGCGACAAGTTCAAGGATTTGTCCGAAGAGGCCAAGGAAGCTATCCTGCACGGCACGGGTGAGCGCGAAATCACCTTCCAGTATGATGACGGCCTGCGCTCCTACAAGACCACCAAGACCTTTGAAGGCGTCATTCCCAATCTCGAGCGGCGCTGGAAAGAGACCGAATCCGCCTGGATGCGTGAAGAGATCGAGCGCTTCATGTCGGCCACGCCCTGCCCGGCCTGCAAGGGTTATCGGCTGAAGCCCGAGTCGCTGGCGGTGAAAATCGCCGGCAGGCACATCGGCGAAGTCACCGAGCTTTCCATTCGCAAGGCCGGCCAGTGGTTCACTGACCTGCCGGCGTCGCTCAACGACAAGCAGAACGAGATCGCGGTGCGCGTCTTGAAGGAAATCCGCGAGCGGCTGCGCTTCCTCAACGATGTCGGGCTCGACTATCTGACGCTGTCGCGCAATTCCGGCACGCTGTCGGGCGGCGAGAGCCAGCGCATCCGGCTGGCATCGCAGATCGGCTCCGGTCTCACCGGCGTGCTCTATGTGCTGGACGAACCGTCGATCGGCCTGCATCAGCGCGACAATGCCCGCCTCCTCGATACGCTGAAGCACCTGCGCGATATCGGCAACACGGTGATCGTCGTCGAGCATGACGAGGACGCCATCCTGCATGCCGACTATGTCGTCGACATGGGTCCGGCCGCCGGCATCCATGGCGGCGAGATCATCGCCCAGGGCACGCCGCAGCAGGTAATGGCCAATCCCAATTCGATCACCGGCAAATATCTGTCCGGCGCGCTCGAAGTGGCGACGCCCGGCGTGCGGCGTGAAGCGAAGAAGAACCGCCGCCTGAAGATCGTCGGCGCGCGCGGCAACAATCTGAAGAACGTCACCGCCGAAATCCCGCTCGGCACCTTCACCGCCGTCACCGGCGTGTCGGGCGGCGGCAAGTCGACCTTCCTGATCGAAACCCTGTTCAAGGCTGCCTCGCGCCGCATCATGGGCTCGCGCGAGCACCCGGCCGACCACGACCGCATCGAGGGCCTCGAATTCCTCGACAAGGTCATCGACATCGACCAGTCGCCCATTGGCAGGACCCCGCGTTCGAATCCCGCCACCTATACAGGCGCTTTCACACCGATCCGCGATTGGTTCGCGGGCCTGCCGGAAGCCAAGGCGCGCGGCTATCAGCCCGGACGTTTTTCGTTCAACGTCAAGGGCGGCCGTTGCGAGGCCTGCCAGGGCGACGGCGTCATCAAGATCGAGATGCACTTCTTGCCCGACGTCTACGTCACCTGCGACGTCTGCCACGGCAAACGCTATAACAGAGAGACGCTCGACGTCGTGTTCAAGGGCAAGTCGATCGCGGACGTGCTCGACATGACAGTCGAGGAAGGCGTCGACTTCTTCGCCGCCGTGCCCGGCGTGCGCGACAAGCTCGATACGCTGAAGCAGGTCGGCCTCGGCTACATCCATATCGGCCAGCAGGCGACGACGCTGTCCGGCGGCGAGGCGCAGCGCATTAAGCTCGCCAAGGAACTGTCGCGCAAGGCAACCGGCAAGACGCTCTACATCCTCGACGAGCCGACCACCGGCCTGCATTTCCACGACGTCGCCAAGCTGTTGGAAGTGCTGCATGAACTGGTCGACCAGGGTAACACGGTGGTGGTCATCGAGCACAATCTCGAAGTGATCAAGACCGCCGACTGGGTGCTCGACCTCGGCCCCGAAGGCGGCGACGGCGGCGGCGAACTGGTTGCCTCCGGCACGCCGGAAGCCATCGTGCGCGAAAAGCGCAGCTACACCGGCCAGTTCCTCAAGGAACTGCTGGAGCGGCGCCCCGGAGGCAAGCGCGAAGCGGCGGAGTGATCGGACCGGTTGGCGCCTGGAGCTTTTGAATGAAAATCAGAAGAGCGCTTGCCGGTGATCTCCAAACCGTCGTCTCGCTGACGGAAGCGGCCTATGCGCCTTACACTGCACTGTTAGGCGCACCGCCGATCCCAGTCACCGAGGACTATGCGCCGCGCATTGAGGGCGGCGAGGTGTGGGGGTTGGAAAGTGGCGGCGGACTTGCCGGGCTGATCACGCTGGAACGGCATGACGACCACGCGATGATCTTTTCCGTCGCGGTCTCTCCTGACTTTCAGGGCAAGGGCTTCGGCATTGCGCTGCTGAAACACGCGGATGAGCTGACCCGTCTCTGGGGCCTGCCCGAGATCCGGCTTTACACCAACGCCAGGATGGAGCGGAACATCGCGCTCTATCTGGCCTATGGTTTCCACGAAACGGGTCGCCGGCCCAATCCCTACCGGCCGGGATGGGTGCTGGTCGACATGGCAAAATCGGCCCACGAGAGCACAGCGGCCTGATTTTCTGAACTTGGGAGGATGAGATGAGCACATCGGGAACAATCCGCGCCGGCATGGGCGGCTGGACCTTCGAGCCCTGGGATACGTCCTTCTATCCCGACAAGCTTTCCAAGGCCAAGCAGCTGAACTACGCCACTCGCCAGGTGTCGAGCATCGAGGTCAACGGCACTTACTATTCCAGCTTCAAGGAACCGACCTTCGTCAAATGGGCCAACGAGGCGCCGGACGGTTTCGTGTACTCGCTAAAGGGCAACCGCTTCGTCACCAACCGGCGCGTGCTGGGCGAGGCCGGCGAATCGATGACGCGCTTCCTCGGCTCGGGCGTTGCCGCACTCGGGGAAAAGCTCGGGCCGATCCTGTGGCAGTTCGCGCCGACCAAGAAATTCGATCCGGACGATTTCGAAGCCTTTTTGAAACTGCTGCCGGAAAAGCAGGACGGCGTTGCGCTGCGCCACGCGGTCGAGGCCCGCAACGACAGTTTTGTCGTGCCGGAATTCGCAGCACTTGCCCGAAAATACAAGGCCGCGATCGTCTACGCCGACCATGCCAAATATCCTGATATCGCCGACGTCACCGGCGATTTCGTCTACGCCCGGCTGCAGACCGGTAGCGATGACAATCCCGACTGCTACACGCCGAAAGGCCTCGATGAATGGGCCGCGCGGGTAAAGATCTGGGCGCAAGGCAAGCAGCCGGCCGACCTGCGGCGCGCCGACCCCGCCACCGATGCGCCGGTCAAGCCGCGCGACGTGTTCGTCTACTTCATCACGGAGGGCAAGGTGCGCGCGCCGTTCGGCGCCATGGCACTGATGAAGCGGGTGGACCAGGGTCTGCCGGTGCCCTGACGCTGCGGAATCATGGCATCTTCGCCATCGTCGTAACCTTATCGATACCTCCTTGCTGCATGAATCCAGCTGAACCAGTCGCAAATCTGGGCCGCCGCGGGCAAGGACGAGGGGCATGTCGCTCGACTACACTTCACTTCTGCTGGCTGTCGGTTTTTCCGCTGCCTGCCTGAGCCTGACCTTGTTTGGCATGTGGCTGACCGCTCGCTCGGAAAAGTTCCTGCTGACATGGGCGGTCAGCCTGGTGTTCGTGGTCGGCGATATTTTTTTCTATGACGCCTATATCGATATGCCCGGGCGCCTGCTGGGCATCGCCACGCTGGCTTTCCTCCTGCTCGGTTTCTCGACAATGCTGGGCGCGGCCTACCAGTTCAGAACCGGCGGCTCGCCAGTGCCGCGAACGGCGTTTGGCAGCGCCATTTCACTGGCCGTGACGTTGCCTCCGATGGCTCTAGGCTATGACGGGCTGGGCTTCATGTTCGAAAATGCCTTCGCCGCCTTGCTTCTGTTCGCAACGGCGGTCGAATACTGGAAAGGCCGCGACGAAGCCCCTGCCCTGACAACCGGTATCACCGCGCTCTATTCGGCCACGGCCGCATCCTTTGCTCTCTGCGCCATGGTTTTGGCCTGGGAGGGAAAGCTGGTCCTTGGACATGCGCCAAGCAACTGGGCCGAGGAACTGAGCCTCATCATCGTTATCGCCAGCATGACCGGCATCGGAGCGCTTTCCCTGGCCCTGAACCAAGGGCGTCTGGCCCGGCATCACCGCCACAATGCCCTGACCGACCCGCTGACCGGCCTGCTCAACCGCCGCGCCCTATTCGACCTGCACGGCGATGCGCCGGTCGGTGCCTTCACGGCGGTGGTCGTCTTCGACCTCGACAACTTCAAGGCCATCAACGACGAATTCGGCCACGCCGCCGGCGATGAGGTGCTGAAGGTATTTGCACGGGAACTCGCCAGCAATCTTCGCCCGGGTGATGTCGCCGCGCGCATGGGCGGCGAGGAATTCGCGCTGGTGCTGAAGCGGACCTTGCCCGAAACGGTGGAGGCCACCGCCGAGGCCATGCGGGCAGCTTTCGCCGCGCACCACATCGAAACCGAGACAGGCTTGCTGATATGCACGGTCAGTGCCGGATTTGCTTTCGGCACCAAGGAAGGCCTCGGCTTCGACAAGGTGCTCAATGCCGCCGACAAAGCGCTCTACGACGCCAAGCGCGCCGGCCGCAACCGCGTCACCGCTTCTCCGTTCAAGCGCGCAGGCTGATCGCGTGTGTCAACACCGGCCTCTGATCGTGGCGAGACGAATGCGGCTCCTAGGCCGCCATGACAATCTCATTGAAGGTATCGAGGTCGACATAGAAGACCTTGGTGATCTCCTCGATCAGATCGTCGTAATCGCAGCCCTGTGATCTCAAGATGTTGATGGCAGCGATGATATCGACACGTTCGATAAGCCGCCGCTTCTGGTAATCCTCGACGTAACGTTCCATGGCTGTCCCTTAGCCTGTGTGCCCAAACGCGTTGAACGACAGAGATCGCAGGAGGGAAGCTAGGCAGCCTTGCTTGCGTGAAACTTGCCCGGCATTGGCCGTGCTCCTCGATCTGCGATAAACCAGACTGGTACGGAAGCGGCCGACTCACAAAAGCCTAGGAAAAGACTAGCACGCAGCTGCCAATGCACCAGAGACGCTGGTGCAGGGCCGGAGAAATACTGGACTTGCCAAGGACTTCGGATCGTCAACTGAAGTGCGTTGGCGATTCTAGACCGTCAGGAACTTCCTGACATCAGCACGGTCCAGATCTTCCGCCGGACCGGTATGGACGATCACGCCACGGTCCATGATGTTGACCTCGTCGGCCAACTCGCGGCAGAAATCGAGATATTGTTCGACCAGAAGCACGGCGATGCCGGCCTGATCGCGCAGGTAGCGGATGGCGCGGCCGATGTCCTTGATGATCGACGGCTGGATGCCCTCGGTCGGCTCGTCGAGCACCAGCAGTTTCGGCCGCATCACCAATGCCCTGCCGATGGCGAGCTGCTGCTGCTGGCCGCCGGAAAGATCACCGCCGCGACGGCCCAGCATCTGCTTCAGCACCGGGAACAATTCGAAGACATGCGCAGGAATGTTGCGGTCGGCCCGTTTCAGCGGCGCGAAGCCTGATTCCAGGTTCTCCCGCACGGTGAGCAGCGGAAAGACCTCCCTGCCCTGCGGCACGAATGCGATGCCCGACCGGGCGCGGTCATACGCCGCGCTCCGGTCGAGCGCCTTCCCCTCGAAGGCAACGCTTCCGCTCGTCAGCCGGTGGTGGCCGACGATCGATCTCATCAAACTGGTCTTGCCGACGCCGTTGCGGCCGAGCACGCAGGTGATCTTGCCGGCGCCCGCCTTCAGCGACACGCCGCGCAGCGCCTGGGCGGCGCCGTAGTGCAGCGTGGCATTGGAAACTTCGAGCATGTCAGCGCCTTTTCCAGAACCGCAGGAACGACAGATCGAAGTGATGGAATTGCACCCGCCAGACCATGCTCATCTCCCCAGGTAGACTTCGACGACACGCTCGTCGGCCGACACGAAATCGAGTGTGCCTTCCGAGAGCACCGAGCCCTCATGCAGGCAGGTGACCTTGACGCCGAGCTCGCGCACGAAATGCATGTCATGCTCGACGACGATGACCGAATGGTCGCGGGCAATATCCTTGAGCAGCCGCGCGGTCTCCTCGGTCTCGGCATCGGTCATGCCGGCGACCGGTTCGTCGACCAGAAGCAGTTTCGGGTCCTGCGCCAGGAGCATGCCGATCTCGAGCCACTGCTTTTGTCCATGGCTCAGATTGGCCGCCAGTTCGTCACGCTTGTCGCCAAGCCGGATGATGCCGAGGATGTCATCGATCTGCCGCGTCTCGGCGGTCGAGCGGCGATGGAACAGCGCCGGGAAGATCGAGCGCGGTCCCTTCAGCGCCAACATCAGGTTTTCCTCGATCGTGTGGCTTTCGAACACGGTCGGCTTCTGAAACTTGCGGCCGATGCCCATCATGGCGATTTCGGCCTCGTCATGCTTGGTCAGATCGACCTGGCCGTCGAAGAACACATCGCCTTCGTCGGGCCGCGTCTTGCCGGTGACAATGTCCATCATCGTCGTCTTGCCGGCGCCGTTGGGGCCGATGATGGCGCGCATCTCGCCCTTGTCGAGCACCAGCGACAAATTGTTGATGGCGCGAAAACCATCGAAGGAGACCGAGACGCCGTCGAGATAAAGGATCGTGTTCGACTTTGACATGGTCGCTCACTCCGCCGGCTGCGGTTCGGGGTTGCTGGCTGACCAGTCGCCGGGCTTTCTCGCCTCGCTGCGAACGATTTTCGCCGGTGGCGGAACGTCGGGGTCGCTGCCGGCTTCCTCGGCGATCGAAGCTGCTCGCAACGCCTTGGCGTTGCCGCGCCAACTGTCCCACATGCCGATGATGCCTTTGGGCAGCAAAAGCGTGACGGCGACGAACAGCCCGCCCAGTGCAAACAGCCAGAACTCCGGCAGCACGCCGGTGAACCAGGATTTGCCGGCGTTGACCAGCAGCGCACCGATGATCGGTCCGACGATGGTGCCGCGCCCGCCGACAGCCGCCCAGACGACGACTTCAATCGAATTGGCCGGCTCGAACTCGCCCGGATTGATGATGCCGACCTGCGGCACGTAGAGCGCGCCGGCTATGCCGGCCATGACAGCCGAGACGGTGAAGGCGAACAGTTTCACGTTCTCGGCCCGCCAGCCGAGGAAGCGCGTGCGGCTCTCGGCATCGCGTACCGCCATCAGGAGCTTGCCGTATTTGGAGCCGACGATCGCCCAGGTGACGAACACGGCAAGCGCGAGCATCACGGCGCTGGCCGCGAACAGCGCCGAACGCGTCGCGTCGGCCTGCACGTTGAAGCCGAGAATATCCTTGAAATCGGTCAGGCCGTTGTTGCCGCCGAACCCCATGTCGTTGCGAAAAAAGGCAAGCAGCAGCGCGTAGGTCATCGCCTGGGTGATGATCGAGAGATAGACGCCGGTGACGCGGCTGCGGAAGGCGAACCAGCCAAAGACGAAAGCGAGCAAACCGGGCACCGCGAGCACCATGAGGCCGGCGAACCAGAAATGGTCGAAACCGTACCAGAACCAGGGCAATTCCTTGTAGTTCAGGAACACCATGAAGTCGGGCAAGATGGGATTGCCGTAAACGCCGCGTGAGCCGATCTGGCGCATCAGATACATGCCCATCGCATAGCCGCCGAGCGCGAAGAAGGCGCCGTGACCGAGCGAGAGGATGCCGCAATAGCCCCAGACCAGGTCAAGCGCCAAGGCGAGCAGCGCATAGCAGAGATATTTGCCGGTGAGCGCGACGATGTAGGAAGGGACGTAGAAGGCGCTGGTGGGAGACACCGCAAGGTTGAGCAGCGGCACAAGGACGGCCACCGCCAGCAGGATGAAGATCGTGATGGCGATGCGGCGGTCCGCGCCGGCGGCAAAGAAGCGTCCCGTGATCATGCTTCCACCGCCCTGCCCTTGAGCGCGAACAGGCCGCGCGGGCGCTTCTGGATGAACAGGATGATCAGCACCAGCACGACGATCTTGCCGAGCACCGCGCCCGCATAGGGCTCGAGGAACTTGTTGACGATGCCGAGCGAGAAGGCGCCGACCAGCGTGCCCCACAGATTGCCGACGCCGCCGAAGACGACGACCATGAAGCTGTCGATGATGTAGCCGCGACCGAGATTGGGCGAGACGTTGTCGATCTGGCTGAGCGCGACGCCGGCAATGCCTGCAATGCCGGAGCCGAGCGCGAAGGTCAGCGCGTCTACCCATGGCGTCCTGATGCCCATCGAGGCGGCCATGCGCCGGTTGGCGGTGACGGCGCGCATCTGCAGGCCCCAGGGCGTGCGCTTCATCACGTAGAGCAGGATGCCGAAGACAGCGAGCGCGAAAACCAGGATCCACAGCCGGTTCCAGGTGATCGCCAACTGGCCGAGATTGAACGAGCCCGACATCCAGGATGGGTTGCCGACCTCCTGGTTGGTCGGCCCGAAGATCGAGCGCACGGCCTGCTGCAGGATCAGCGAGACGCCCCATGTCGCCAGCAGCGTTTCAAGCGGCCGGCCATAGAGGAAACGGATGACGCCGCGCTCGATGATCAGGCCAACAAGGGCCGCGACGAGGAAGGCCAGCGGCAGCGCAATGACCAGCGACCAGTCGAACAGGCCGGGAAAGGAGGTGCGGATCACCTGCTGGACGACGAAGGTCGTGTAGGCGCCGAGCATGACCATCTCGCCATGCGCCATGTTGATGACACCCATGACGCCGAAGGTAATGGCAAGGCCGATTGCCGCCAGCAGCAGCACCGAGCCCAGCGAGATGCCGTACCAGATGTTCTGCCCGGCATCCCAGAAGGCCAGCGTCGAATTGATGTTGGCGATTGCGGTCGTCGCCGCTTGCTTGACCGCGTCGGTGGAATTCGCCTCGACCGAGGTGAGCAGGGAAACCGCATCGCGGTCGCCACGCGCGCCGATCAGGGCAATTGCAGCGAGCTTGTCGGCTTCGGGCCGGTCGGAGACCAGAACGGAGGCGGCACGAGCCTGTTCGAGCAGCGCCTTGACGCTGGCCACGGTCTCACTGGCGATTGCCGTGTCGAGCGGTCCGATGTTTGCGGCGTCGGGAGTCTTGAACATGGTGTCGGCGGCGGCAACACGCACGGCCGGGTCCTTGGCGCCGAGCGTCAGTGTGCCCAACGCATCGCGTATGACGCGACGCAGCGTGTTGTTGACCTTGATCTTGGTGATGCCGTCCTTGGCCGCTTCGCCCGACGCCTCGCCGCTCAACGGGTCGAAAAGCTGGACGCTTTCGCCCGCTTCCTTGCCGACAAACACAAGGGAATCAGCCTTGCGGACATACAGGTTGCCGTCGGCAAGTGCCGCAAGCGGCCGCTCTACCGCCGGATCGCCGGCGGCCGCCAGTTCGTGGACGACGGCCCCGATCTCGGAAAAGCCCTTGGCCGTGGCGAATTTGGCGATGATGCCGCGCAGATCGGCTTCGCCGGCGCCGGAGGACGACAGTGTCGCCAGCAGGAACAACAGCATCAAACCCGTGCGGATCAAGGTCATCGGTCTCTGGTAACCCCTGAAGGTTGAAGTGGGGGGGGGGGGGGGGGGGGGGGGGGGGGGGGGGGGCGCGGGGGGGGGGGGGGGGGGGGGGGGAGGGGGCGGGGGGGGGGGGGGTGGGGGGGGGGGGGGGGGGGGGGTA